>JAZUHA010000293.1:0-2939 GCA_045641485.1 Acutalibacteraceae bacterium | reverse complement strand
GCTGCCTCCCGTAGGAGTCTGGGCCGTGTCTCAGTCCCAATGTGGCCGTTCAACCTCTCAGTCCGGCTACCGATCGTCGACTTGGTGGGCCGTTACCTCACCAACTATCTAATCGGACGCGAGCTCATCTTTCAGCGGATTTCTCCTTTGGTGTTACTGTGATGCCACAAAAACACGTTATGCGGTATTAGCATCCTTTTCAGAATGTTATCCCCCTCTGAAAGGCAGATTGCTCACGCGTTACTCACCCGTCCGCCACTAAGCGTATGCTTCATTTGACCGAAGTCTCAATCCGCACAGCTCCGTTCGACTTGCATGTGTTAGGCACGCCGCCAGCGTTCGTCCTGAGCCAGGATCAAACTCTCTAAAAAATTGTATCAACACACATTCCTGTGTACCAATCTTCTAAAAGCTCTTTAGCTCTTTTGTACGTCTCTCTGGCGTATCTCTTCTTACTTCTTTCGAAGTCCGAATTTTACTGTCGCAATTTCTTGCTTCTCAAAAAAATCTCAGGGTTTTCTTTTATATCGTTGTTTAATTTTCAAGGTCCGTTTTCGCCCTCTCAAGCCGCTCTCTTTCTCGCCGCTCTCTTGAGTGCTTGAACATAATAGCAGAACTATCCCCATTTGTCAACACTTTTTTTCAACTTTTTTCGTCTTTTTTGTTTTCTTGTTTCAACACAGCCGGGGTGTTCGCCGCTTTCAAAATACAGACAAACAGCCGCAAACCGCTATACAGCGTGGTTTACGGCTGTTTTACACAGATTTAATATTCACTTTACAACGGTTATATTATCTTTAACATATATTTTGTTATAATCTTCAATATAATCATAACCGAAAATTTTTAAATCATCGTACAAATCTTTCAGCGGCACAAGAACAAAGTCACGTTCTTTAATAAACGGATGCGGAAGTTTCAGTTCTTTTGTATCGGAAACTTCATTTTCATACAAGAGCAAATCCACATCAATAACACGGGGTCCGTTTTTAAATACCCTTACCCTGCCTAAACCGGCTTCGACTCCGAGGCAGACTCCCAAAAGCGCATTCGGAGTAAGTTCCGTTTCAACTTCGATTACGGCGTTATAAAAATTCTGCTGTTCCTTAAATCCCCATGGTTTTGTTTCGTAAATATGCGATACACGAATAACATTAAGCCCGGGAATTTTCTTTAACGCTTCGAGTGCATTGTCTATATTTGCAAGTCTGTCACCGATATTAGTACCTATACCGAGCAGTGCTTTACTCATTTAAAAGTTCCTCTCTTGATTTTGTTATTTCGACAGCCACATAATTAAAATCCGCTTTTATGGGTGCTTCGGGCTTTTTGAGTATAACATCAACCGAATTTATTTTCGGATATTCTTTCAATAAGGCTGCGGCAACACGCTCTGCGGCATACTCAAGTAAATCGTCTTTGCCCTCACAAAAAACACGCCTTACGGTTTTAATCATAGAAGCGTAACTTACGGTATCGTTTAAATCGTCTGATTTTCTCGCCTTTAAAAAATCGACATCTGCCGTTATATCAAAAACAAAATTCTGCCCGTTTTCTTTTTCTTCGGGATTTACTCCGTGATAAGCAAAAAGTTTAAGGTCTTTAATTATAATTTTATTCATAAAAGCCGTCCCTTTTTAAGGCGTTACAGATTTTCACCGTATCTGCCGCCGCTTTAACATCATGAACACGCAAAATACCCGCACCGCCGTACACGGCAAGAGTATTTGCGGCAACAGTTCCGAAAACACGGTCTTTCGGATTTTCTCTGCCGGTAATTTCACCGATTACTCTTTTTCGTGACACGCCGACAAGAAGCGGTTTATATTCACCGAAAGCATCTGTATTTTTAAGAAGCGAAATATCATCTTTACGGCTTTTGCCGAAGCCTATACCGTAATCAAAACAAAGAGAGTTTTCGGATATACCGAAAGAAAGTGCTTTTTCTTTCATTTCTTTAAAAAAAGAAAGAACATCACAAACAACACCGTTCGGATAAACGGCGGTTTCTTTTGAAGAACATCCGCCCGTATGCATAAAAACCCAGCCGGCATTATATTTTTTTACAATGCCCGCCGTTTTCTCATTAAAAAAACCGCTTTCGTCATTTACAATAACTGCACCGTGAGAAAGCGCAAATTCTGCCACTGCGGGAGAAACGGTATCTACCGAAACGGGAATTCCGACAGCCGATGTAACAAGAGGTAAAACCGAACCGAGGCGTGCGATTTCCTCTTCTTCGGAAACGGGGGTACTTTTCGGTGCGGTTGAAACTGCACCGATATCAATAATATCAGCGCCGTCATTTTCCATTTGCCGTGCTTTTTCAAGTGCATTTTCGGGCAAGAAATTTTCGCCGCCGTCAGAAAATGAGTCAGGCGTTACATTTAAAATGCCCATAATAAGTGTTTTGCTTAAATGAAAGGAAAACATATCAATCTCCCGAGAGAAGGCTCATAGCCTCCGCTCTTGTTTTGGCATCGGTTTTTGCATAACCCCTGAGTGCGGAAGTTTTTGTAACGGCACCTGCCGCTCTTACACCGCGCATTGTCATGCAAAGATGCTCTGCCTCTACTATTACGGCAACACTTTTTGCACCGAGTTCGGTATATAAAAAGTCCGCAATCTGAGAAGTCAGGCGTTCCTGCACCTGCGGCCGTCTTGCAAAAGTATTTACGATTCTTGCCAATTTTGAAAGTCCTATAATTCTTCCGTCACCCGGTATGTATGCAATATGGGCTTTTCCGACAAACGGCAAAAGGTGATGCTCGCACATGGAATACATAGGAATATCTCTTACTATTACCTGCTCATCATTACCTTTTTCGTTAAATATTTTCAAATGAATATGCGGGTCTTCCTGCAAACCGCCGAAAACCTCCTCATACATTCTGGCAACACGGGAAGGCGTTTCCGAAAGACCTTCTCTGTTCGGATCC
>JAZUHA010000292.1:0-4007 GCA_045641485.1 Acutalibacteraceae bacterium | reverse complement strand
ACTGCAAGAGTCGAACATTTTGTATACCCTTGTTTAACCGATATCAAATCGTAATTTAAAGGATTAAGATCACGTGAATGTGAATCAAAATTACCGATTATTTTATTATCAATAATCAATTTATTTAAAATAACATCATTCGGATAAGGCGAACTTACGGTTACGGTTTCAATTATGTTGCCTCCCTCACCCGTCAGGCGTTCTTTCAAATCAGGCTGAAAATCGGAAATAATGAAGTTATTATTGCCTATATGCAGAAGTTCTATATCGGCATGTGAGCAAATTTCACTGTCTGTATTTATGTTATTTTCAACAGCAAGACACTTAAGCCCCAAATCTTCGAGTTCGGAAACAGTCTGTACGGCAGAATTGCTTACCGCACATAATGTAACTCTGTTTGTCGGTAAGTTAGGTTTATTTATAAATCTGTCCATAATTCAGTTTACTGTGGCATTTTCAAATGCTTCTCTTATATTTCTGACTCCTATTATTTCGATATCACCCAAAGAATTACGGTTAAGTTTTTTAAGATTTTGTCTCGGAATTATACATCTTTTAAAACCGAGTCTTTCACATTCCCGTATTCTTTGTTCGCAGTTATTTACGGCTCGTACTTCTCCTGCAAGCCCTATTTCACCGAATACAATAGTAGTACTGTCTATTACGGAATCTTTTAGACTTGAAATTACAGACAAAGCAACAGCCAAATCGCAGGCAGGCTCGTCCGCTTTAAGACCGCCGGCAATATTTACATAGCAATCTGTATTTCCGAGGAAATAACCCGCTCTTTTTTCTATAACAGCCAAAAGCATAGCCATTCTGTTGTAATCAAAGCCTGTTGACATTCTTCTGGGATTACCGAAACCGGAAGTTGTTGCAAGTCCCTGCACCTCCGCTAAAATAGGTCTTGAGCCTTCTATAAGGCAGGTAATACAAGTTCCCGAGGCGTTAATAGGTCTGCCTGAAATCATGGCAAGAGACGGGCTTTCTATTTCCTGCAGTCCGCATTCCGCCATTTCAAAAACACCTATTTCATTAGTAGAGCCGAATCTGTTTTTTGCGGCTCTTAAAATTCTGTAAGAAAGATTTTTTTCACCTTCAAAATACAGAACGGTATCAACAATATGTTCAAGGACTTTGGGACCTGCTATATTTCCGTCTTTATTTACATGACCTACAAGAATAATCGAAATATCATTGTTTTTAGCCGTTCTCATAAAAAGATTTGTACATTCTCTTACCTGTGTAACACTTCCGGCACTTGATGAAATCTCACTGATACTCATAGTCTGAACGGAATCTATCATAACTACATCGGGTTTCTCTGCTTTAATATATTCACAGATAATCTCCGCATCTGTCTCTGTCATAATCAAAAGGTTTTCCGTTTCAACAGCAAGTCTTTTTGCTCTCATTTTAAGTTGATAAGATGATTCCTCTCCGGAAACATAAAGAATTTTGAGACCGTTATTTAATTTTTCGCAAATCTGTAAAAGTAATGTGGATTTTCCGATACCCGGATCACCGCAAAGAAGAACAAGCGAGCCTTTAACAAGACCGCCGCCCAACACTCTGTTAAACTCCCCTATTCCCGTATCATATCTTAATTCAGAAGATGAATCTATCTGAGAAAGTTTTAAAGCACCCTTATAGCCCGAAAGGCTGTTTTTAGAAGATTTTACGGTAGTTTGAGTAATAACGGTTTCTTCATTTAAGGAGTCCCATTCGCCGCAAGACGGACATTTTCCGTACCATTTAGGAGTTTCATATCCGCATTGAGAGCAAATAAATACAGATTTGTTTTTTGAAGCCATATTTTACATCCTTTAATTATATTTCATTTTCGCAGTATTCTGCAATTCCCTTTGCCAAAGCCTTCGCTATTTTCATTTGGTATTCATTATTTTTTAAGTTTTCCGCTTCTAACGAATTAGAGAGAAAACCGCATTCGGCAAGAACAGCCGGATTTTTTGAGTGATAAATAAGATATACAGAAGAAGAGCACTCTTTAATCTGCCGTGTGTTATCGGGCTGTACTTCCGATATAACTGAAGTTTGCAAAGTTTGTGCAAGTATACTTGACTGCTCACTGTTACCCGGTGAATAAAACATCTGGCAACCGTGATACTTTGAATCGGTAAAATGGTTTTGATGCACGCTGATAAGCAGAGCATTATTATATGAATCGGCAAGTGAAAGACGGTTATGAATATCCGAAGTTTTTTTCTGCCTTGTTGTATTTAAACCGTCACTTTCAAGCGATGTGTCTTCGTTTCTCGTCAAAACCGTTTTAAACCCGAGTTTTTTTAATTCTTCATCTAAATATAATGCGATTTTTAAATTGATATCTTTTTCGGGAGTTCCGTCATCTGTTACGGCACCGCCGTCAAATCCGCCGTGTCCTGCATCTATAATTACGGTTTTTTTATCTTGTTTGATTTTAACTTCGGTTGATGTATTTACCGAGTTAATATTGTTTTTAATTATAAAGATACTTAACAAAACACAAACAACGGTAATGAACAGTAAAACAAATATTTTTTTCATAAAATCACCGCTAAAATATATGAAAATTCAAGTGAAAATATTAAAAATTTTCAATATCTTTTAAAGGTGATATTTGTTTACAGTAAATTTAAAAAATCTAACACGAATTTTTGACAGTTGGTTGCCGATTCAACAAGAAAATGCTCATTTTCACGAAGTTCATTATTACTGATAACTCGTATTTCAATCATCGGCACGCCGAAAGATGCGCAGACCTGAGCCACGCCGACACCTTCCATTGCTTCGCAATCCGTTCCTTTTGTTTTATTATAATGAAGAATAAGGTCGGCTTCTTTGTTCCAGACATCACCGCACCCGACTGTGCCGACAATGACTTTACCGAAACCGTACGGTACTCTTTTTGCGGTTTCAACAAGATTTTTATCGGAATAGAAAAAGTTTGAAAAATCTATGATATCATTTTGTTTTGAGTAATACTGTACACCGAAATCTTCCCATTCAAAAGGATTGCTCCCCTCACCGATTTTCTTTGTCGGCGAAACAATGTTTGTTATGGAAAAGATTTTTTCTGCAATAATAATATCATTTCTGTCGTGTTTAATATCGTGTGCGCCGGCAGTTCCCTGCAAAATTATACATCTCGGAGAGTAATGTTCTATGATATAAGCCGTGCATACAGCGGCATTTACGGTACCGATAAGACATCTTACAATAACAGTCGGTAAATTGTTAATTGTACCTTCAAACAATCTGTAGCCGCCGAATTGCTTTTCTGTTTTATTTTCAAGTTTTGATATGAGCAGTTCGCATTCGCTGTCCATGGGAGATAAAACGACTACTGTGCCGTTTTTCATAAAATCGCCCCTTTATTATTTGAGACCGCCGAGAATTCTTGTACGTGATTTTTCACATTCATAAGTGATTTTCTCAATATCGATAGTTGTATATTCGCCGTCACGGTAAAGAACTTTACCGTCAATCATCGTCAAAACAACATCGGTTCCCTGTGCGGAATATATAAGATTATTCATTAGATTATGAACGGGTTTCATATAGACTTTATCAATATCAAGAACGGCAATATCAGCTTTAAAGCCTTCTTTTATAAGACCGCAATCCGTTCTGCCCTGGGCTATGGCACCGGCTCTTGTGGCGGCATAAAGAGTATCTTTTGGTGTAATAAGAGTCGGGTCAAGGTTAATTCCTTTTTGCAAAAGATTAAAAAATCTCATTTCTTCAATCATATTAAGATTATTGTTACTTGCAACGCTGTCCGTACCTATACCCACATTCACACCTGCAGATAACATCTTTGCAACCGGGGAAATACCGCTTGCGAGTTTGAGATTGCTTTTCGGGTTGGCGGCTACGGTAACGTTTTTTTCTTTAAGTACGGCAATATCCCCATCGTCAACGTGAACGCAATGTGCCGCAACAGTCGGAACATCGAACACTCCGCAATCGGCAAGATACTTAACGGGACTTTTACCGGAGTGACG
>JAZUHA010000291.1:0-5518 GCA_045641485.1 Acutalibacteraceae bacterium | reverse complement strand
GAGATTGCCGTAACGGATATTATCCATAACGGTTCCCGTGAAAAGATTTGTTTCCTGAAGAACTATGCCGAGACTTCTTCTTAAATCGGATTTTTTGATTTTGTTTATATTTATGCCGTCATACCTGATTTTGCCGTCTTCAATATCGTAAAATCTGTTAATAAGATTTGTAATTGTTGTTTTACCGGCACCGGTAGCACCTACAAATGCGACTTTCTGACCGGGCTGGGCGTAAACCGAAACATTGTGAAGAACCTGTTTACCCTCTGTGTAAGAGAAATCAACATCATTCAAAGTAACATCACCCTTAAGTTCGGTATAAGTTACCGTTCCGTCACCGTGAGGATGTTTCCAAGCCCATTTTCCCGTATGTTCTTCTGTTTCGGTAACAGTTCCGTCAGAAGAAATTTTGCAGTTTACAAGTGTAACATATCCTTCGTCGGCTTCCGGCTTTTCATCCATAAGGCTGAAAATTCTCTGTGCACCGGCAAGACCCATGGCAATGGAGTTTATCTGTTGCGAAAGCTGATTTATATTACCGGTGAACTGTTTTGTCATATTCAAAAACGGAATAATAATATCAATGGAAAAAACAAGACCGGAAAGGCTTATGTTTTTTGTTTTTGTAAGCAGGAAAAGTCCGCCGACTACGGCACATACAACATAAAGGACGTTACCTATGTTCATAATAATCGGTCCGAGGCAGTTGGCATAAGCGTGGGCTTTGTAACTGTCTTTAAACAATTCTTCGTTGATGTCGTCAAAACCTTTTTGTGCCTGCTTTTCGTGGTTAAAGATTTTTACGACTTTCTGTCCGTTCATCATTTCCTGAACAAAGCCCTCGTTTTTACCTACGGAGCGTTGCTGACGGATAAAGTATTTTGCAGAGCCGCCGCCGATTTTTTTGGAAACTATGAACATAGCCGCAACACCGCACATAATGACAGCCGTCATAAGCACACTGTAATAAAGCATTATGCAGAATACCGTTAAAACGATAACGGCACTTTGAAGAAGATGCGGAAGTGACTGCGAAACAAGCTGACGCAGAGTATCTATATCGTTTGTATAGTAACTCATAATATCGCCGTGTTTGTTTGTGTCAAAATACTTTATCGGGAGATTCTGCATACCGTCAAACATACGGCATCTCAGTTTGTTTAAAAAGCCCTGAGTAATATACGCCATAAGCTGATTGTACAACGTCATAAAAATTAACGATAACACATAAAGAGCAATCAGAACGCCGATTATCGGCAAAATTTCCGCCTTTGCGGAAGCCCAGTCAAAACTGCCTGTTTCATAATATTTTGTGATAACCGCAATTATCTTTTGCTGGAATACAGCGGGAACGGATGAAACAAATGCGGAGAAAAGTATGCACAGACATGTAACGGGAACAAGTACGGGAAAAGATTTGAAAAGAAGTTTTACAACTCTTTTGAATACACCTTTGCGAAGACCTTTATCAAGAGGTACACCGCCTCTGCCCTTAGAGGGAACTCGTCTTTCACTCATCGTCTTCGCCTCCGTTCACCTGTTGCTCATAAACTTCACGGTAAATATCGCAATTTTTAAGAAGTTCGTTATGGTCTCCTTTTGCAACAATTTTACCGTCGTCCATAACGATAATAACATCGGAATCCTGAACCGAAGCAATTCTCTGAGCGATAATAATTTTTGTTGTTTCGGGAATATACGATTTAAAACCGGCTCTTATCAAAGCATCTGTTTTCATATCAACGGCACTCGTGGAGTCGTCAAGAATAAGAATTTTCGGCTTTTTAAGAAGCGCTCTTGCAATACAAAGCCTCTGCTTCTGACCGCCGGAAACATTCGTGCCGCCCTGCTCGATTTTTGTTTCGTAACCGTCGGGGAATGACATAACAAAATCGTCTGCCTGTGCTAATTTACACGCTTCTTTAATTTCTTCATCTGTGGCATTCTCATTGCCCCAGCGTAAGTTTTCGCTTATTGTACCGGAGAAAAGCAGGTTTTTCTGAAGTACAACCGCAACGGAATCACGCAGTGTTTTGATATCGTAATTCTTAACATCAATGTTTCCGACTTTAACAACGCCGTCTGTAGTGTCGTAAAGTCGTGAAATAAGCTGAACAAGAGACGATTTACTTGAACCCGTACCGCCGATAATACCGACTGTAGTTCCCGACGGAATGTGCAAGTCAACATCGGAAAGTGCGTATTTATCGGCAGTTTTCGCATATTTAAAGTTTACATTTTCAAAGTCTATTGAACCGTCTTTTACCTCGTAAACAGGTGAAGCGGGCTCTTTAAGAGTGGGTTCTTCATCAAGTACTTCAACAATACGCTTCATAGACTCGCCCGAAAGAGTGAGCATTACATAAATCATTGAAATCATCATAAGCTGCATAAGAATCTGGAAACCGTATGTAAGCATAGATGACATTTCGCCTACGCCGAGACTCACACCGCCTGTTGTAATAACGAGTTTTGCGCCGACTATCATGACGAAAATCATATTAAAGTAGATACAAAGCTGCATTAAAGGAGCGTTAAGAGCAACGATTCTTTCTGCTTTTGTGAAATCCATACAAATATCTTCAGCTGCTTTGGAAAATTTCTTCTTTTCGTAATTCTCTCTCGAAAAACCTTTTACAACACGCATTGCACGGACATTTTCTTCGACAGACTCGTTTAAACGGTCATATTTTTTGAAAACACGGTGGAAAGCGGGCATAGCCTTACGGCTTATTAAAAGAAGTCCGCCTGCGAGTATGGGAATCATAACAACAAAAGCAGTTGCAAGTACGCCGCCCATAATATACGCCATAATTATGGAGAATATGAGCATAAGAGGTGCTCTTACGGCAATCCGTATAATCATCATAAACGACATCTGAACATTGTTTATATCCGTTGTCATTCTCGTAACAAGAGATGACGAGGAAAATTTATCAATGTTGTCAAATGAGAAGGTCTGTACCTTGTAAAATACATCGTGACGGAGGTTTTTGGCAAAGCCTGCGGATGCTTTGGCGCAGGTAACACCGGCAATACCGCCGCACGAAAGAGAGCATACAGCCATAATAATAAGCACGATACCGGTTTTTATGACCTCGGATATTTCAGTTCCTGCTTCAACACTGTTAACGAGGTTAGCTGTTATAAACGGTATGATGCTTTCGATTACGGCTTCAAGAAGAATAAACAAAAATGTCAGAACTGTCGGCATTTTGTATTCTCTTACACATTTTGCGAGTTTTTTGAGCATCTGTTTCTTCCTTTCCCGAATGGTTAAATTGCACAATAAAATTGAATGTTTATTATACAATAAATACTAAAAAATGGCAAGTGTAAAATTGTGAATTTTCGGTTAATATATTTTTCGCTCAATATAATCGAGCGTTAACGTAACTTTAAATCCGAAAGAAAACTGCGCAGGGCTGTAACCGTATCGTCGGGATTTAGTGTGTTTTCGGGATATCCGTTTTTCATAGCTTCTTCAAGTTTATCAACTGTTTTTACGGGGTCTGCTTCACTCAGTTCAAAAAAACGGTCTTCTATACACGCATCCTGTGCAAAAAAGCGCTGTTTGTCGTTCCAGATAAGTTCCGCGAACGGAATATTGTAACTGTAAGCCGGTATTGCCGTGTGAAGCCGCCCGGCTATCAATCCTTCAAACAGATTATAGGAATCTAAAAGCTGATGAATGCTTTTGGGTGCAGGCAGTATTTTTTCGCCTGTAGATTCTTTGCCGAGGTGATGCAGAATTTCTTTGCCGAAGTTAAGGTCGGCACTTAAACCGTTACAGAAAATCTGCCAGTTGTATCCTCGCTTTTCAACCTCACGAATTATGTTACTCCATATTTCAAGTAAATCTTCACGGCTCATTCCCGGGTTGCGTGATAAAAACCAATCGGGTTTTCCCATACCTATACCTATAGTCTTTTTTTGCGGTAATGTGCCTAAAGGAAAAAGTTCTTTTGTAAAACAGGTAGGGCAGGCGGTTTTGCTGACTTTGATGTCGGTGTTTGTATAATAATTCTGCATAAATGTTTCAATATCGTCACGAATTGTAATACATTTAACGCAAGGGGAGTTGAGCGCTTTTTTAAGTACATCGCATTCCGGGTCATTTTCGTCGTACCCCTCAACTCCGACGGCACTGAACATAACGGGAACATTCAGTTTTTCCGCTCTCTTAATATAAGAAGAAATTACATAACCGAGACACAGCGGGTGACCGTGTTTTATTATACCTCCGCCTACAAAAATAACTGCGGCGGTATTTTTATTTATCATTTTTTCGGCGGCTTCGGCGGCACTTTTTAAGATAGCTTCACGTCGTAAAACGGGCAACTGTGCGGTATGTGCCTCTTCTTCTTCAAGTTCTTTTCTTTCGGCTTCTTCCGCTTTGATACGGGCTGTTTCAATTTGTTTCGGTCTTTGGTCGTACCAGCTGTAAAACTTCGGAAAACGTTCGCGGCGACGCTTATTTATGATTTCTTCGTAAGAGGGATATTTTTCCTTTAATTCTTTTTCTATTTCAATTCTTAACGAGCGCTCCGCTTCTTTTTTCGGCAATTCTTTTGTATATTCATAATAATCTTTTCCGAGCATATCACAGGAAACAAATCTGATATCGGTTAAATTTAATTCTTCCTGTATTTGTTTTAGAATTTTCAGCGTGCATTGATAAACAAGTCTGTCTCCGAGATTGCTCGTGGACTGCAAGCCTATAAGTACGATATTTTTCATAAGATTCCCCCTGAAAAGGTTTTAAAAACTATATGATTATCAGTTCCGTGTCGGAGGTATTTCCCTCAATAACCGCTTCCTTGAGATAATTCAGATTGACGGTGTAATTTCTGCCCGTACCGCTGAAAAAACGGTTATTTCTCAAAATCAGTTTCTTATGTACGGGCGTTGAGGAAGATTTATCCATAACTACGGGCTCATATCTTATTACATCATCACCGCAGACGGAATATCTTGCGGCGCAGTTAATTACAGTGTTGTTTTCAAAAGTTATATTTCCGCTTCTGCCCGATTCAAACCAGAAGTTTGCATCGTCTGCAACGCAAAGCGCCGCCGCACCCATATTTCTGAATGTATTGTTTTTTATAACAACATCTTTTCTTGTTGTGCAGAGAACGGCTCTTGACGGAATACATTCAAATACATTGTTTTCAACCGTAAGCGAAGCCGTGCGTGAAACATTTTCGATAACATCATTTCCCGCAGGTTCTCTGTCGGGAAGAATGTCGGTCTTTATAAGAATATCCGTCGGATTTATTTTTTCTGCAGAAAGCACCGTCGCTTCACCGTACGGCAGAAGCGTATTTCCGCATACATACTCGATTTTATCTCCTGCCGAATAAGCCTCAAAGCCCCATGATTCGGGGTGGCTGTATCTTACGAGAATTGTATTACTGCTTCTGTCAACATTTATAATTTTGAGATGCGTGCCGTGAAGATTTATTATATCGTCATGCGCACCCTTTGCCTTGCAGTTTGTGATTTTTACTTCTCCCGA
>JAZUHA010000290.1:0-5221 GCA_045641485.1 Acutalibacteraceae bacterium | reverse complement strand
CATTTTGTTCGCGAGGGTCTAAGCGTATTTGAGCGTCCAAAACCATAATAAACGCAGTCGTATGAACGGGTTTCAAGAAAGAGGCAGGGAGTGCTCCCTGCCGCTTTACTGAATGTCTTTTTTATTGTGTTCCATACCGAGTTTGGATATGTTCGGATGGCCGCCGACGCTATTCCTTGTTGAATAGCTGATGAGGTGTGATTTTCCGTACAGAGCCGGACATCAGTATCGAAACCAATATGGTAAATGCCATAACGGCGAAACCGGAAATAAAGAGATAAATATACCTTGTGGGTACTCCCAACGCAAAGATACCGATGCCGCTCAGAGCGGATGCAAGAAGCTTTTCGGCTCCGTTTCTCGAAATAAGCAAGCCGAGAGCCGTGCCGATAATACAAGGCGGCATATTGCAAAAAACCGTTTGATAAATGATGTCCTTTGAAACAAAACCGAGAGACTTTAGTATTCCGTGTTCCCTGTGCTTATTTGCAAGAAGAACGGAAATCAAAATATACAGAATAAATGCCGCAATGATAAAGCTCAATATGACCACAACGGCGGTTGCAAAAATCAGAATATCTATATATGATTCGGAAGCCGCCTCAATGGATTTCTCATAATTTGAGCAGCTGATAAGCGGACATTTTCCCGATATTTCGGTATTGAATTTATCAATATCGGCGCCTTCTTTCAAATCAACATAATATCCGGAAAAAGGCATAACGGTTATTCTCGAGAAGCCGTCATTTGTTACATAACAGTCAATGCCGGAGTAGAACGCACCCTGTATCATACCGGTAACGGCAAATTCAGCTATACCGTTATCGGATTCAAAGGATAATTTATCCCCTATGTTTATCCCGTATTTATCGGCATAGGCACGGTTTATGGCAATATCGCTGTCCTTTTCGGGCATATGTCCTTTAATGCACAGCCGGTCTCTTGCGTGATAATTTTCGTCAATGACATATGCATAAATCTTCGGCATATCCGTCGGCGTTATCGGGAAAGCAGAATAAAGATAATACTTTTCAACCGAGCTGTTTCCGTCAAGTTCGGACAAAAGCATATCTTCATATTCCTTACTGACATTTAACACAGAGTCTGTCCTTTGACCGCACACCAAATCAAGTATGGCATTTTGGTCGAGAATGACATTTTGGTAAGTAAATGCGGAAAAGCCGAGCAGGAACGCTATCACCGTCATTGAAACAAATAGGACGATGCCGTGTACTCCGTCGGACAGTAAGGATTTCAGAGAAATTGCCGTATTCAGTCCCAAACGGGTTTTATCGAGAGCAATGAAGTTGCGGTTGGACTTTTTCTTTGATTTACTGTCACGAATGGCATTCATCGGATAGATCCGTCTGATTTTCAAAACGGAAAAATAAGATGAGCAAGCCACTAACAAAACGCATATCAAAACCGACAGCACAGCCTGACCGAACAAAAAATGAATCTTATACGGTATACCGACCTGTTTTTCAAGCGCATTATTCAAAATGGGCATCACCGCATACGAGGAAAGTATGCCGATCAGTGCCATTATAAAAGCAACGGCGGAAAATTCCCCCACAATGGGGAAAATAAGTTCTCGGGATTTATAGCCGAGTGCTTTGAGTGCACCGAGGTTTCTAATGTTATTGCGGATATAGTTTGAAAGCGTGATGGCGATCGTTGCCAAAATCACAGCGAGCATAAGGACCGCCGATACACTTATGATGGCTTCAAAAAGCGTTGCCGTGATATATCTTGATGTGGACAGTTTTTTATATGTCGATGAACCGAGAAAGGTCAGTGTCGGACAGTCTTCGGTTATTTTTTTGGTTATGTCCGACTCCAAAATATCGACGTTTTCCGGGTCGTTCAGTAACGCGCTTATTCTGTAAGCCACACCCATATCCGATGCAGCAGAATGAAAATCCCTGTCGGAAAGGAGCAAAACAATATCCGTGCAATTAGCGGTGCCTGTATCGACATTATTATAAAATCCGGCAATTTTGAAGGTGTAATCCTTTGCCCCGCACTTGACGGAAATATCCTGTCCCGTTCTGTATCCGCCGCCCGTTTTGAAGATACAACTTAAATATACTCCATCGGAATTGTCGGACTCTAATATTTCATACTGTCCTATCCGCTTATCGGTTGCCGTGTCATAACTCATAAAAGAGATATAATTGCTCATTACCGCATCTTTATACTCGACAGAACCCGGTGCGGCAACAACACGGTCAATCTCATACTGTTTTATTATTTCACAGCCGTTTAATGAGTCATCAAGCTGTTCAAAGTAGTCTTGTTCCGGCACGGTATTCATCAGCACAATATCAATATCTTCGCCGTTCAGGTGTGTTTTCTCTGTGAAAAAGTTCTGCTGATAATCCGTTGACAAAAATAAAAGGATATTGATTAGGGCAGATGCCAAAATGAGAAGAACGGAAATCGCAACAATCTGCCATTTGGATCGGCGCAGATTGGAGGCGATAAAATTAAGATTTTTACCTTTTACCATCCCATTTCACCCAGAAAGCGATTGAGCTTTTCTATTCTTCCTTCATTGTCGCCGTCATATTTCCCGAGATTGCATTCGTTAAGTATCTTGCCGTCACGAAGGTATAAAACACGGTTGCCTCGTACGGCACTTCTGACATCGTGGGTGACCATAATGACCGACTGTCCCTTTGCATTGAATTCCGTAAAAAGATCAAGCACTTCCATACCTGTTTTTGAGTTCAGTGCCCCTGTCGGTTCATCGGCAAAAAGAATATCCGGCGAGTTTATGAGAGCACGGATGATTCCGACCCGCTGTGCACGTCCTCCCGAAATCTGCGATGGGAACTTTGACCATGTATGTTCCTCGACCTGTACTGCTTTAAGTAATTCCTTGGCATGGTTGACAAGCTCTTTTTTATTGCATTTGTTCAGAAGTCCTGCAGCAAGGACATTATCGAGAACTGTCATTGAATCAACAAGGCAGATTTGCTGAAAAACAAATCCGCAATGTTTGCGTCTGAACGCCGCCAGTTGATCTCCATTGAGCGTGGTCAGATCTGTATCCCCGAAAAAAATATGTCCGCTTGTTGCCGCATCCATACCGGACAACGCATACAGCAGCGTTGATTTTCCCGAACCGCTTGACCCCATGATAACGGTAAAATCACCATCATATATGGTCAAATCAATATCTTTCAGTATTTTTTGAGTGCCGCTTTCAAGCTTGAATTCACGGCAGAGTTTTTCAATTTTGAGCAGTTCTTTCATTTACTGTCTCCCTTTTGTATTTCGTCCGATAATACCGTAATCGGATTTTACTTTTTTGTGCTGTCTATCAATGCCAAAAGGTCACCGAATGTTCTCACATAAGGAAAATTGTTAAAATCTATATGATAGAATTCTTCAATTTTGACTATGAGCAACATCATTTCAAGCGAATCGATACCGAGCTCGGATTTAAGTTCGGTATCTTCTGTTACTTTTGAAATATCAATACCCGGACATTCCTGTTTTATAATTTGTTTTAGTTCTGCTACCGATTTACGGCTTTTTTCCTCATTCATATGTGAACCACCTTTAATATACGCTTCATAATCGAAAATCCGAATTTTTTAACAAGAACAACTGTCAAAATATCAACAAATACCGCCAACAACATCATCAAACCGATACCGGCAGTTAATTCGTTTAATTCCAGCACGGCCGCAACTGCATAACAAATCAATGTCAGGACGCACCAGTGAACGAAATAAAAAACCATTAGATTTGCCGAAAGCCAGCCAAGCCACCGTTGTAGTTTTTCGGCATGGATGATACGCGATAGGAATCTTACCAAAACAAATGCAATCATATTAAGGGAAAGCACTAAAACTATATTGAGAGGGCCCGTTTGGTTTTCATTCAGCGGGGATACCGCAATTTGCACGGCATTGTGGCCGGAGTAATGCAATCCCGTTATCGTTAAAGCCAAAACAATTACCGAAATCCATAAGGCATTGATGCAGATCTTGTCGGTTCCTTTTTGAGTTTTGTTCTCCAACACTTTTGCAATCAGCATTCCGAACACGGGGAAGACGGCCCATGATAAAAGCGGAAAAACAGAGCCGTCATCCACGTAAACAACATTTCCGATAATCGCATTGATTGTTTCGTTTCCTGTTTTCACGAATCCGCTTAAAAAACAATTTGCCGCCAGCATCAACAGGGAGATTACGGTAATACCCGCCATGGATATTTTTGCTTTTCGGAACAGTGCCAAAAGAATATAAAACAATCCGACAAACAGATAAATGTCAGACAGAAACAGAAAAGAAACAAGATGATCCACCGATGAACCGACGACCGCAGCAACAAGAATAGACGGTATGATCGAGCGAAGAAAATTCAGCAATAGTCCGATGAATAGCATACCCTTTCCGTATCGCATCAGTATTCCCGGATCCTCTGTTTTTTGGAGTTTCATCCCCATACAGATCATAAAAACAGAAGGACCGAATACGGTAAGTGCCACAAGCGCATTGCCGAATGACATAGTTTCGCCGCTTATCAAATCACACAGAAGAAAGGTTTCAAATACATGAACAAACGGAAGTCCTAATGCTCCGATTCCTTTCAAAATATCCCATTCCGAAACCGATGCATTTCCCGGCAGCGTTATTTGTTTTGATATAGTACTCATTGTCATAATCACCTATACTAAGAGTAGGGCGTTTATCGTCTTACATAAGCATATCACAGACTGCACAAATTTGCAAACAAAAAACCATGTCCCGGATTACTCCGAGAGATGGGACGGCCGCAAGGGTCAATTATGGTCGCGAGGGTCTAAGCGGATTTGAGCGTCCAAAACCATAATAAACGCAGTCGTATGAACGGGTTTCAAGAAAGCGGCGGAGAGTAATCTCCGCCGCTTTTTGTGTGGGTTGTTGCATAAGTGGCATTGCCACGTTCTTTCTTGCCAACAAAATCTATTTGATAAAAATGGCAAACGCGGCAAAAATATCAAGTGAAATCCTATCCTTTCGCCAAGTGTCGACATAAAAACACGCCAATCGTCGGTATGATATTTCGCCAATCGTCGGTTTTATGTTGACAAGACCGGTGTTTTGATGTATAATATAGCCAATCTCAAGGGAGGCGTCGTTATGAAAAAATACAGACAACGCATTGCAGATGCTATACTTTCGAGAAAATTGGAAGGTAAAGGCGCTGTTTTAATTGAAGGCCC
>JAZUHA010000289.1:0-2426 GCA_045641485.1 Acutalibacteraceae bacterium | reverse complement strand
ATTTTGCCTTTTGTTTTTCCGAATCCGAGGACTTCGGCAGGTGTAAGGCTTGCCGTTCTTACGGCATCGTAAAGCGGAACACCTACTGTTTTATACATATTTCTTACGCAATCCGAAAGAGTGGCAACACTGCCCGCAAGACAACTTCTGTCGGCGAGTTTCATTACTCCGTCTTCAAAAATAACGCCCATACCGTTTTCCTGACGGTAGACGGTATTCTCATTTATATCACTTGCGGAAAATTCAAGTCCGTCTGTAATGACATACATTTTTTCCGCACCCTTTGATTTATAAATCAGTTTAAGTACACCGACGGGCAAATGGCGCAAATCGGCAATAGCCTGTGTTGTAAGTTCATCCATTACAAGACCTGCTTCCACAACTCCCGCTACTCTGAAAAGGTTTTCCTTATAGCAGGAGGAACAGGCAGAATATATATGGGTAACATCGGAATACCCGTGTTTTACGGCTTCTTCGACTATTGAATAACTTGCGGCGGAATGTGCTACGGAAGCGACTATTCCCCTTTTTTTTAATTTTTCTCCGAGTTCCATACAGCCGTCACACTCCGGAGCGGCACCCATCATTAAAATTTTATCCCAAAGTGACAGCAATTCATCGGGCGGATCTTTTTTCGGATTTAAAATATTTTCCGAACTTTGCGCACCTTTATATTTCTGCGAAAGATACGGTCCTTCAAGATGAACACCGAGAATATTTGCGCTTTTTGAAATTTCGCTTGCCTCCTTAATTGAAAGCACGGCGGTTTTCAACTGTTCAACCGGTGCGGCAAGTGTTGTGGGAACTATGGAAGTTGTTCCGAATTTATAATGCGCTTCTGCCATTTCAACAATATCCTGCGGATTACTGCTCATGGCACTCTTATTTCCGCCGCCGTGAACGTGAGCATCTGTAAATCCCGGTGAAAGGTAAAAACCGTTTCCGTCAATTACTTCTCCGTTTTGTCCGTCAAATCTTTCACATATATCAATGATTTTTCCGTTTTCCGTTACAACACAGCAATCTCTTATTTTATCGGGAAAAATCACCCTGCAATTTTTAATAAACTTCATAAAAACACCTCACAAAGATTTTAATATCAAATCAAATTTCAGTCAAGCAAAATATTTTTTTACCGTCATAATACGACAAAATGATTTTAAGAGTGATTATATAATAATCACGGTGAAAAGAATGCAGACAGTAATTTACGCCGATGTCTTAACGGCTGTTAATATTTACATTACATATTTTATTATAGTTTCGTCACGTGTGCTTTTAAAAGCGGAAACAAAAAAGTACTCCGTAGGTATTGCCTCCGTAACAGGCGGTCTTACTTCTTTATGCGTTCTTTTTGAAGATATAAACTCCGCACTGTCTTTTATACTGAAAATCGTTTTCGCCGTTATTATTTCTTATATTGCATTTCTGCCGAAAACGCTTCGTTCTTTTTTTAAATCATTCATAACTTTTTTCTGTGTAGGTACGGCATTCGGCGGTGTATTTTATCTTTTGCAAACCACTTTGCACCCTAAAGGAATTATGCTTATTAACGGCACGGTTTACCTTGATGTAAGTCCTGAATTTCTTGTGGGAGCAACTGTTTCCGGCTACGGGTGTGTTCTGATTTTTGATAAGATTTTTGAAAAAAGATTAAGCAGACAATCACTTTTTGATATTGAAATATTTTATAAAGACAAAAAGGTTAAAACAAAAGCGTTTTATGATACCGGCAACAAATGCCGTGACTGTTTTGACGGCAGACCTGCAATTTTTATTGAAGCCGATACCGTAAAAAATCTGTTTACGGACGAAGAACAACGATTTTTAAAAAAATGCAGTCTGTCGACTGTACCGCCCGATACAATAAAAAACAGCATAAGAGTTATACCGTGCGGAAGCGTTTTCGGCGAAAGCATTGTTTACGGAATTTTACCGTCAAAAGTAATTATTTACGATAATAATACTCACTTTGAAACAGATTTTTGTATATGCGGAATCGTAAACAAAAGTCTTTCCGACGGCGAATACAAAGCGGTTTTAAACTGTGATATTTTTGAAAGGGGCAAAAAAACAAATGAAAAAAACTGAATTTTCATTATTTAAAAAAATAATATTACAGCTGAAAATCAAATTTTTCCCCGAAAAAATTTACTATGTAAACAGCCCGGAAGCGTTGCCGCCGCCACTTCCGAAAAAAGAAGAAGAAATGTATATTCAACTGCTTTCCGATGGAGATAAAAAAGCAAGAGAAAAACTTATTGTACATAATTTAAGGCTCGTTGTTTATATTGCTAAAAAATTTGAAAACTCCGGAGTAAATATAGAAGACCTTGTTTCCATAGGCACAATAGGACTTATAAAATCAGTTAATACTTTTAAAGCGGATAAAAATATCAAACTCGCCACATATTCTTCCCGTTGCA
>JAZUHA010000288.1:0-9550 GCA_045641485.1 Acutalibacteraceae bacterium | reverse complement strand
TGCTTCCGCAAAGAAACTTGATAACCTTGTTGCCGTAGTAGATAACAACAATCTTCAGATAGACGGTACTGTTGAAGAAGTTAACTCACCGTATCCCATTCCCGAAAAATTCAGTGCATTCGGCTGGAATGTAATTGAAATTGACGGAAATTCTTTTGATGAAATCGAAAAAGCATTTAATGATGCCAAGACTTGCAAAGGTAAACCTACTGCAATTATTGCAAAAACCGTTAAAGGCAAAGGCGTTTCCTTTATGGAAAATCAGGTTAGTTGGCACGGTACTGCTCCGAATAAAGAACAGTATGACATTGCTATTGCTGAACTTAATGAACAGCTTAAAGGTTTGGAGGGTTGATTTATGGCAGAAGTAATTAAAACCGCAACAAGAGAAGCATACGGTAAAGCGCTTGTTGAATTAGGTGAAAAAAATCCTAACGTAATAGTTCTTGATGCAGACCTTGCCGCCGCAACAAAAACAGGCGGATTTAAAAAAGCATTCCCCGAAAGATTTTTTGATACCGGTATTGCTGAATCAAATATGATGGGCGTAGCCGCAGGTCTTTCCACAACAGGGTATACCGTATTTGCAAGTACATTTGCCATGTTCGCCGCAGGCAGAGCTTTTGAGCAGGTTAGAAATACAATAGGCTATCCTCATCTTAATGTTAAAATCGGTGCTACTCATGCCGGTATTTCAGTCGGTGAAGACGGTGCAAGCCATCAGTGCTGTGAAGATATCGCTCTTATGAGAACTATTCCCGGTATGGTTATTATTAACCCTGCCGATGATATCGAAGCAAGAGCCGCAGTTCTTGCCGCCGCAGATTATGAAGGTCCCGTATATATGCGATTCGGCAGACTTGCCGTTCCGAGAATTTTTGATGAAGATTATAAATTTGAAATAGGCAAGGCAGTTACTCTTAAAGAGGGTACTGACGTAACAATAATTGCAACAGGTCTTATGGTAAATGAAGCAATAATGGCGGCAGAGGAACTCGAAAATGAGGGTATTTCCGTTGAACTTATAAACATTCATACAATTAAACCTCTTGATAAAGAGGCAGTTGTAAAAGCCGCAAAGAAAACAGGATGCATTGTTACAGCTGAAGAACATAACATAATCGGCGGTCTCGGCAGTGCGGTTGCTGAAGCGGTAAGTGAAGAATGCCCCGTTCCCGTAGTTCGTCTCGGTGTAGAGGATACTTTCGGTAAGTCCGGTCCCGCAACAGAACTTCTTCATGTTTTCGGTCTTGATGCCGAGAATATCGTTAAAAAAGCAAAGAAAGCCATTTCTTTAAAGAAATAATTATTCGGTAAAAAGTAAAGGTTTTTCGGTTATCAATTAAGATTTCCGAAAAACCTTTGTTTTTGTATAAAATTATTTGTTTGGTGCAGATTAAAAATTACTTCTGAAGCGATTTAATAAGTGCTTTGCATTCCTCAATATTCATAATCTTCGGAACGGGGTAAAGGGGGTTGCCCTCTAAAAGAGCACGCTCGGCAATAAGCGGGATATCTTCGTCTTTGATTCCTTCGATTTTATCGGGAATGTTCATTTTCTTGTTGAGAGTCTTAATTGCGGCAATAAATCTCTTTGCTTTATCTCTGTCGCCTTGTGCGGGACCCGAAACACCTGCAACATCGGCAAGTATGGCAAGTCTCTTATAGGCGCTTTCACCGAAGTATTCAAGAACGTAGGGGAGTATTATTGCATTTGCAAGACCGTGCGGAATACCGTACATACCGCCGAGATTGTGAGCGATGGCGTGTACATAACCTACATAAGCCCTTGTAAATGCAAGACCTGCGTGGTAGGAAGCAACGAGCATATTTTCACGGGCATCAATATTTTTACCGTCAAAATAAGCGGTTTCAATGTTTTCAAATATAAGTTTTGTGGCGGTTTTTGCATCTTCTTCCGTCTTTTTTGTATTGCTGTTTCCTATGAATGCTTCTACAGCGTGTGTTAAAGCATCCATACCCGTAGTAGATGTAATGTGCGGAGGAAGACCTACTGTAAGTTCGGGGTCAAGAACGGCGAATTTCGGGCGAAGAACCGGATCGTTTATAGCGTTCTTTTCGTGAGTATCGGGATTGGATATAACTGCGGCAATGGTGGTTTCGGAACCTGTGCCGGCAGTAGTTGGAACGGCAAAGAACGGCGGAATTTTTTTAAGAACTTTAAGCTGTCCTCTGAGTTCGGGGATTTCTTTATCCGGTCGTACGACTCTTGCGGCTGTTGCTTTTGCGCAGTCCATGGGTGAACCGCCGCCGAAAGCTATAAAGCCTTCGCAGTTGTTGTCTTTATAAAGTTTAAGCGCATCTGCAATATTGTATATTGTCGGGTTCGGCTGAACACCGTCATAAACGGTATATTTTATATCTTCTTTTGTAAGACCCTCAAAAAGAGAATCGAGAAGGTGAAGTCCCATAAGACCTTTATCGGTAACAATAAGAACATTGTTGACACCCTGTTCTTTTACAAGTGCGGGTAATTGTTTTATGGCGCCTGCACCTTTTAGAAGTTGCGGGGGAGTCCAGTCAAGAAAATTAACGGCAGCTTTAAATGCTTTTTGGTATGCTCTGCAATAGATTTTGTTAGAGGTACTCATATTATAATTCCTTTCATACGGCAAAGCCGGTTATTTATTAAATTTATTTTTTAATTCATCAAGTTGTTCTTCAAGAAATCTTAACTTTTCGGAAGCCTGGTTTTGTAAAACGGGATAAGCCTTAAAAAATCTTTCTCTTGTTTTAACAACTCTTTTTTTACAAAAATTGTTTATTTTTTCATAACGCTCTTTAAATGCGTTGATTTTTGATTCTGCATCAAATTTGTTTTCATCCGATTTTGTGAATGCGGAAATTTCATCTGTAAGTTTTATAATTGCATCAGAAAGGCTTCTGATACCTAAAGTGCTTATAACCGTGTCAATAAGGTCAGCGGCAAAAACCGTTAAAAAGATGTAGGCGAGCGTTTTTATTGAATTCGGGTTTATAAGGTCGGTAAAATAACTACTGATAATCGGTTGAACTATGTAGGAAAATACACAAGCACCGGTGCCCCAATACAGTGTATGCGTAAGACAAATCCTTCCGTGAAGATTAAATTTTTTATTTGAATAATCCCACCAACGCGCATGGAAAAGTTTTTCCATAATAAAACTTGTTAAATATTCTACAATATCGCAAACGACAAGACCTACAAAGAAAACAATAACTTCATTAAGATAAATATTGTGTGTTATTTCCCGAAGAGGCATAATAAGAAGCATTAAAACGAGCGCTCCCGTGCCGTATATCGGGCAAATCGGTCCTCTTAAAAAGCCTCGGTTCACCCATTTTTTCGGTCTTAATGAGCAATAGCAGGATTCTGTAAACCAACCTATAAAGCTGTAAAAGAAAAAATAAAATATTAAATTAAATATATTCATTCTTCACCGTCCATTCCGGTAAGTTTATCAAATTTATTTCTGAAATTCTCTGAAAAAGAATAAACAAGTTCTATTGTAGCACAGTACTTATCCATAGCCGAAACAAGAAATGCTTCCTTGTATTTCGGCGGAGTGGGAGTAAGCGGCCACATATGTCTTTTGATTATATTTTGTTCAAGCGGTGTTAAGTCTCCGCAAAGAATAAAAGCATTTTTAAGTGCAAATCCGGGGTGTCGGTAACCGTGCAGACGGTGGCTTTTGTCTTTTTCACGCCAGTCATAATAAAATAAGTCGTGCATAAGAGCGCCTCTGACTGTTTCTTCAACATTCATATTAAATTTATCTGCCAATAAATAACTTAAATACGAAACGCTTCTTATGTGCTGTAAACGGTTGATTTTAAGGTGCTGTTCAAATTTTTCCAAACCCTGAAGTTCATCGGAAAAATAAATGTCACCACCGATTTTTAAAAATTCTTCCCATTCGGGTGTATCAGTTTTATAAGAAGAAATATACGCTTTATAAAGTTTTCCCATAACTTATTTTAAAATCTTATGGAAGACTTTTTTACCTTTTTTAATTACAACAAAACCTTTTTCAAAAGCAGAAAGGGGAATAGTGTAATTAACGGCGGTTACTTTTTCGTCGTCAACACTTACGCCGCCCTGGTCTATAAGTCTTCTCGCTTCGCCTCTTGAAGAAACCAAAGAAGCCTTAATCATTGCGTCAATGATATTTATACCTTCATCGGTAAAGTCACCGGCGGAAAGTTGTGTTGAGGGCATATTTTCGGAATTTCCCGCACCGGAGAAAACGGATCTTGCTGCTTCCTGTGCTTTTTTTGCTTCTTCTTCGCCGTGAACCATATTTGTAAGTTCAAAAGCCAAAATTTCTTTTGCTTTGTTAAGTTCTGCACCTTCCCATTTTGACATCTCGTCAATCTGCTCTAATGGTAGGAAAGTAAGCATTCTTATGCATTTCATAACATCGGCATCGTTAACATTACGCCAGTACTGATAAAATTCGTAAGGAGAAGTTTTATTCGGGTCAAGCCAAACTGCATTACCTGCTGTTTTGCCCATTTTTTTGCCCTGAGAATCGGTAAGAAGTGTAATTGTCATGGCGTGGGCATCTTTACCGAGTTTCTTTCTTATAAGTTCGGTACCGCCCAACATATTGGACCACTGGTCATCACCGCCGAACTGAAGATTACAGCCGTAATGTTGGAAAAGATAATAGAAGTCATAAGACTGCATAATCATATAGTTAAATTCAAAGAAAGAAAGACCTTTTTCCATTCTCTGCTTGTAGCATTCGGCACGAAGCATATTATTAACGGAGAAGCATGCACCTACTTCACGAAGAACATCAACATAGTTAAGGTTTAAAAGCCAGTCTGCGTTATTTACCATTTCGGCTTTACCTTCACCGAATTCAATAAAACGGGACATCTGCTTTTTAAAGCATTCCGCATTATGGTTAATATCTTCTCTTGTAAGCATTTTTCTCATATCGCTTCTGCCGGACGGGTCGCCAATCATGGCAGTGCCGCCGCCTATTAAGGCAATGGGCTTATTGCCTGCCATCTGCAAACGCTTCATAAGAGTTAAAGCCATAAAGTGACCTGCCGTAAGGCTGTCTGCCGTGCAGTCAAATCCTATATAAAAAGTTGCCTTTCCTTCGTTAATAAGGTCTCTTATAAGTTCTTCGTTTGTTACCTGTGCTATAAGACCTCTGGCAACAAGTTCATCATACATTTTCATATCAGAATTACTCCTTGGTAAAATTTATCATACGGATTAATTATATTATAAACAAAATCTGTTGTCAATATTTGGCGCAATATATATTGTATTATATTGTATAAGAAATAAGAATTTTTAAAAGTAACAAAATAGTAACAAACAGATAATATTTATTGACAAACGATAAAAATATGTTAATATTCAATTAAACGAAAGGAGAGTATTTATGAAATCGGAGAAAACCGCAATAAAAGTAACACAATTTGTTTTATATATTTTATGTCTTGTGTTTGCAATTTTTATTTTTGCTTCACCTGTTTTGTTTAAAATGTTTTGTGAAGCGGCAGGGTATAACCATTCAAAATATGTTGCACTGCTTATAACATTTTATATTTGTTCACCGTCTGCGGTTGTTACAATTCTTTATCTTAATAAACTTTTAAATTGTACAAAAGACGGAGAAATCTTTTCACAAAAAGCGATAAAATGTTTAAAAGTATTGTTTTGGTCTTGTATTTCTGCGATGCCGCTTTCGCTTCCCCTCTGTTTCTTCTTTTACGGTGCGTTTCCGCTTCCGGTTTCGGCATTTTTTATTGCGCTGATATTACAGGTTGTAAAGTGCGTTATTGCAGAGGGAACACATTTGAAAGCGGAAAATGATTTGACAATTTGAGGTGGGCGTATGGGAATAGTAGTAAATGTAGATGTTATGCTTGCCAAAAGAAAAATGTCTTCGGGTGAACTTGCTTCAAAAATCGGAATAACGCAGGCGAATTTATCGATATTAAAAACAGGAAAAGCAAAAGCCATACGGTTTTCCACTTTGGAAAGTATATGCAGGGAGTTAAAATGCCAGCCCGGTGATATACTTGAGTACCGTGAAAATGACTGACTTTAAAATAATTTTAAATTTTTCTTTTTTTTGACCGGGAGGAAATATAAATTATGAACACAAACTATAACACTTCACCCGTACCGCAGTATAACAATATATCCATACCACCGAAACATAATAAAAAACTATACGATATGAACAAAAAAGATATCGGGTTGTTTCTCGGAATAATCATAACGGTATTTTGTGTAATGCGGTTAGGCGTTTTCGGCGGATTTAATATAGGCTTTTCGGCTTCTGTAACAGCCTTTTTGATTATTGCTTTTTTTGCTGTTGCAAAGAAAAAGGGTTTTTCAAAAATTTTCAATACTTTTCTTCTTTTGCTTTCTGTAACTTTATGCGTTTCGTTTTCATTTAACGATGACGGTCTTATAAAATTCTTTGATGTTTTAATGATTCTTGTTTTATGCATAGTTTCATTTTTTGAAATTTCGGGTAACGGGATTAACGGAAAAGACGGTTATAAAGAAGTATTAAATGCCGTTTTACTTTCGCTTATCGGCAGTGTCGAAAATATTCTTACACCGTATATATCTATTAAAAATGAATCAAAATCGGGTAAATACAAAGGTTTTATACAGGTATTTATCGGTTGCATTATTGCATTACCGCTGTTATGCGTAATTCTTCCGCTGCTTATTTCTTCCGATTTGGCATTTGAAAATCTTTTAAAAACTTTGTTTTCCGATGTTGTTTCACTTCTTATTTGTCTTGTTCTTACGGTATTTTTAACTCCTGTAACTTATTCATATATAATGGCATTAAGAAAAAATGCGTCAGAGAAAAAGAATATTGATTTTTCGGGTATCGAAAATAAAGCACCCGCCACGGTAATAAATACGGTACTTTCCTTTATTTCCGTTTCATATATTCTGTATCTTGTTTCACAGCTTGCATATATTACAAAAGCATTTTCTTTCTTACTTCCCGATGATTATTCGGTAGCGGAATTTGCAAGAGACGGTTTTTTCCAGATGCTTGTAATAACAATAATAAATATTTTTGTAGTCGGCATTGCATGTGTTTTAACGAAGAGAAAAGACGGAAAAAACTGTCTTAATATTCCGACAAAAATTCTTTGTCTGTTCCTGCTTTTATTTACATTGTTTTATATAATAAATGCCTTTATAAGAATGGCTCAGTATATCGGTGTATACGGTCTTACTTATCTTCGTGTGACGACAAGCGTGTTTATGATAATGACATTTTTAATTACGCTTATAATTCTTGTTAAATTGTTTGTAAAAAAAATACCGTATGCCCGTATAATTCTTGCCGTTTCTTCGTTTACGCTTATTTTTCTTTCATTCTGCCCGGCAAACAGAATTGTTTCTGATTATAACACATACTGTTATACAACCGGAAAAATCAAAACTTATGAAAACTCGGATGTTGCACTTTTAAATTACAGCGATATTGAAAAAGTCTTAAATGATAAAACAGCAGATAAAAATACAAAAGAGTTGTATTTAAAAGGTCTTATTACAAAACTCGAAAATGACTATACAAATGCGGTTTATTTTGATGAAAACGATAAAATATATCTTGAACAGTCAAAACATAACGGAATAAATTACAATAGCGTTTCATATAAAGAGTACAAAGCACAAAAAAGACTGTTTGACAAGTATTATAAATATGTTGAAAAGAATATTTATAATTATGAAGAAATCGGTTAATTGATTTTTCACATTGTATTGACTTTCATTCGTAATGTGGTATTATATATTCAATATGAAACTTCAGGGCGGGGCGTAATTCCCCACCGGCAGTATAGTCTGCGAGCGAAAGCTGATCGGGTGTGATTCCCGAACCGACGGTATAGTCCGGATGAAAGAAGAAAGTTTATTTTCGCCCCGGGTTTCGGGGCGATTTTTGTTTGGTGGTGTTAATGTGGTTTCCGAAAACATATTTAAGAAGAATGTAACAAAAATAACCGTAGCCGGTGTTCTTGCCGCCATGGGAGTAATACTCGCTATGTTGAGGTTTCCTATTTTCCCCGCCGTTCCGTTTTATGAAATGGAGTTTTCCGATTTTCCCGTACTCATTTCAACTTTTTTGTGCGGTCCCGTTTACGGGCTTTGTACTTTAACGGTTGTTTGTCTTATTCAGGCATTAACCGTAAGTGCTTCAAGCGGTATAATCGGTTTTATAATGCATCTTGCCGCTTCCGGCTGTATGATTTTGGCTGTATATTTTATAAAAAAAGCATTCAAGAGTAAAGGCGGTGTCGTTGTTTCTGCCGTTTCCGGTGCTTTGGTAATGACTCTTGTTATGATTCCCATGAATATATGGCTTACGACAGTTTTTATGAATCTTCCGCCTAAAGAGTTTATGAGCGCCTATCTTATCTATTGTGTAATATTCAATTTGATAAAATCAATTTCAAATATCGTGATTTTTTATCTTATTTTACCGTTAATAAATAAACAAATCAAACATAAATAAAGGTGTAGTAATATGTTAGTAAAAACATTTGATTTAACTAATGAAAATGTTACGCTTACTGCGTATATTCTTGACAGTTCTCCCGAAATGAAGTACCACGATAAAAGACCTGCCATGCTCGTTTGTCCGGGCGGCGGTTACAGTTTTTGCTCCGACCGTGAGGCGGAACCTATTGCAATGCACTTTCTTACCATGGGATTTAACACTTTCATTTTAAGGTACTCACTCAAAGAAAAATCCGTTTGGCCCGCACCGTTAAACGATGCAGACGAAGCTATGCGGTTTATAGTTGACAATGCTCAAGAGTTTAAAATTTTTCCCGAAAAAATCGCAGTTTGCGGTTTTTCTGCCGGCGGTCACCTTGCAGCAGCTTTGGGCGTTATGGGTAAAATCCGTCCTGCCGCCATGGTGCTCGGTTATCCGTGTATAACAGAGGATATATGTAACAGCAAAGTTCTTGCTAACCCGGTACCGGAACTTGATACAAAAGCAGACGATTTAACACCGCCCGCATTTATATTTTCAACCGCCGATGACGGCTGTGTTCCAATAAGAAGTTCTCTTGATTTTTGCTCCGCTTTAAGTAAAAAGAATATTCCGTTTGAACTTCATATTTTCCCGAACGGAAATCACGGACTTTCCACTAGCGATTATGTGACTTGTGACAATATGGGGAACCCCGATGTTGCAAATTGGATTCCGCTTTGTAAATCTTTTTTAGAGAAACTCTTTTTTACCAAATCTATTGACAAATAATAATAAAGCATTTAAAATTTAGAAGTTAATCTGTATTTGGAGATGGATTTATGTTGTTTGAAAAAATCAGAACGATTATTTGTGACGAATTCGAGATTGAAGAAAGTGATATTACTCTTAACACTTCGCTTTCCGACGACCTTGATATTGACAGCCTTGATTTAGTCGATCTTGTTATGACACTTGAGGATGAGTTTTCTATTGAGCTTCCCGATGAAGCACTTGCCGATATGAAAACAGTAGGCGACCTTGTTAAATATATTGAAGAAAAT
>JAZUHA010000287.1:0-4205 GCA_045641485.1 Acutalibacteraceae bacterium | reverse complement strand
ACGGATATAGGCAGTGTTGTGGCACCCCTTCCTGATTTAAAAGACTGTTATTTTGTAATAGTAAAACCCGAATGCGGTACTTCGACAAAAGGCGCTTATGACTTAATAGACGGTAACTGCGCATTAAGACACCCGAAAGGTGAAAAAATGACGGAAGCGCTTCTTGACGGTAAAACAAAAAATGCACTTTCTTTTTGCGATAATATTTTTGAGCAGGTAATAGAAGTACCCGAAAGAGTGGATATAAAAGATATTATGAGAAAATGCGGTGCAAATGCCGCCTGTATGTCCGGTTCCGGTTCATCTGTTTTCGGTGCGTTTATGAACAAAACAGATGCCGAAAAATGTGAAAAACTTCTTAAAAACGAATACGGAAATGTTTATCTTTGTCTTCCGTCTGAATTTGGGGTAAGGGTTATTGACTGATTAAACAGATTGTCGCATTCAGTACAGTGACGTTTTTCGTACTGAATGCGACAAATTTTTTGCTTGTTTCCTCATAAAAGTGTTGTTAAGTTTATACATTCGCTATTAAAAAATTTTTTTATTTTTTTTGTAATATTTGCGTTTTTTTGTCATATATATATGAGTTCAAATAAGGATGTGTGATTATGAAAAAATTATTAAAAAAGGCATTATCGGTTTCATTATTTACGGGTATCATATTTTCCTGTTTTGTGTTTACCTCCGTTGCCGCTTCGTCGCCGAGTGTTTCACTTGTTGACATTAAAAGCCATAAGGCTGTTTCGGCTGTCACGCTTTACGGAAACGCCGATTATCTTTGTTTTAAATGTGTCGGCAATTCAAAAACGAAAACCTTTACTTTAAAAATGTATTCGGATTCCGCACACCAAAAACTCATTTCGTCACTCAGCTGGAATTATTCCGACGGGAAAACGCATTATAACAATGTGGCTGTGGAACTTTCGGATTTAAAATCCGCAACATATTACGGTACGGTAAAAATAGGCTCGCAGACAAAATCCTTTAAATTCACCGTTAACCGAAAGGGAACGGCGGTAAAAAGTTCACGCCCCGTTTTGCTCGGCTATAACAGCACAACAGCAGGTACATATATTTTATGGTATACCGTTCCGAATGCAAAGTCATACACACTTTACAGATATAATTCCGAAAAGAAAGAATATGTAAAATTTAAAACGGTAAAAGAAAACAGTACGGAAGGCTTAAGCTATTATGTTGATACAACCACAAATGTAAACGGCTCTTATACATATAAGGTTGCGGCAAGTGACGGTAAAAACACAAGCGTAAAATCGTATAATTCCGCAAAGGTTTATTACAAAAAAGCAGTTACGGGCGTAAAATGTGCCGTTAAACCTAACAATTTAGTTGAAATTTCGTGGGATTCCTGCGGTTCGGGAGTTAAGTACGGAATTTATTTATATTCGAAGTTTGACGATAATTATAAAAAATTAGGTACTACCTCCAAGACCTCGTTTTCTTACAGCCCGGGCAAAACGGGATATTATACCTTTGTGGTGATTTCAGAGAGCAGCACAGCCTTAAGTATGGTAACGGATAAAAGTATGGCGTCTGTTTCATTTTTAAAATCAGTTACGAAAATTGAAGCTTCTTCAGGTAAAGATAAGATTGAACTTACCTGGAAAACTGCCGAGGATGCAGACGAATATTCAGTTTACCGAAAAGACTATTCGGGCGGTAAATACAGTCGTATAGGAACAACGACAAACGGAAGTTATACCGATACCGATGTTGAACCGGGTAAATCCTACCGTTATACGGTAAAGTATAAACTCGGCAATTCATACAGTTCATACAGCAGCAGCGGTGCAGTCGGTGCGTGTGTTCCGGCACCGTCAATAAAAAGTATAATTCCCGGGAAACGCTGTGTGACTTTTACTTTAGGTGAGATGCCGGATAATATATGTTACCGCATTTCTTGCAGTCAACGAGGCGACGATTACAGTGTCACTTTAAAACCGGGAAAAAATACCGTTACATTGAAAGAAACGGATTTTTGTACCAATTACACTCGTGCAAAGTTCGATGTCGGTGAAACTGTAACATTTATTATAAGAACCTATGCTTATGACAGCGGCTGTACTTATCCGATTCCGTACAGTGAAGAAACAACATTTTTTTATCCGTTATCGCCGAATTTGGTACACAAGGAGAACGGTAATGAATTATCATGGGTTCACGACTATTGGGGTCATAAAAAAGAGTGTGTTGATGAGCATATAATTTACAGGTCGGAGGATGGCGTAAATTATACGGAATATGCAAGAACAGTCGGTACTGTTTTTAAGGATACCGATATTGCACCAAACAAAGAATACAGCTATAAGGTGGATTATGTCGTAAACGGTGTTCCTATGAATTTGCCGTCTGAGCCGGTAAAAATCAAACAGACAAAAAAGTATGTAAATGCCTTCAACGGAGAAATATATACAAGTTATAATAAAAACAATTCCTGGTATAAAAGTTTCGGTATAGCAGATTTATCTTCCGATGAAAATATAGACGGCGTTGAAATCTGGAAATATGTCGTAACGGCAACAAATCAAAAAAACGAAGAGATTGAGCCGTATTGGATAAAGCTGTGCGATGTTCAACCCGGCAAAAATGAAGTGAAGGTTACTTATGAAGCGGATTGCATAGATACTGTTATCAGATATAAAGACGGTTCCGTTTCCGCTTTGCCGGATACACCGAAAGTATATAAAAAATATATCGGTGCGTGTAATACCGAATCTGATTCTGATAATAAAATTCTAAAACTTTCCTGGAGAAAAATTCCCGAAGCGGATTATTACTTCGTTTACCGTGACGGAAAACTGCTTGCAACGGTCACAGAAGAAAATTATAATGATAAAACACTTGCTTACGATAAATGTTATTGCTATACATTCAAGGCAGTTGTAAATAATGTTGTATGTAATATAGATTTAGTAGCGTACTGTGCCGTTGCTTCTACGCCTGTTGTAAAGCCCGTAAATGTGCCGCACGGAATAAAATTAACCTGGGGCGAAACGCGGAATGAAATTTCAAGAGGTGTAAGAATTTACAGAAAAACCGCCGATTCATCATGGAAAAGGCTTACGGAGTTTGTTAATTCAGACAGCTTTACAGATACTACGGCGGTTGAGGGCACAAAATATTACTATTTAGTTAAAAGAGTTGTATCTTTTGATAATCAGTCCTATTTAAGTGCGGGTAAAACAAGTGAGCCGATTATATATTATAAGGCTCCCGAACTTACGGGTATAGAAAATACCTCTAAGGGTGTAAAAATCAAATGGAAATCTTCAAAAACGGCAGATGAATTTTATGTTTACAGAAAGTCGGACAGCGGAAGCTGGAAGAAAATTCAAACTTTATCGGGAAAAACATTTTCTTATACCGATAAATCCGCACCGGCAGGTAAAAAATGCACCTACACGGTAAAATCAAAAATCGGCTCCTATTACAGCGGATATATTACCAAAGGTATAAGTATAACATATCTCAAAGCTCCCGCAGTTAAGGCAACAAAGGTTAAGGGCGGAATAAAAATAAGCTTTAATAAAACCGCTTCTGCAACGGGATATTATGTTTACAGAAAAGCACAGGGTGCTTCGTCTTATTCAAAAATCGCAACGCTTAAAGGAAACACAAATGTAACATATACCGATAAGTCCGTTTCCTCCGGCAAAAAATACACTTATATTGTAAAAGCATATAACGGCGGTACCGTAAGCGGATATAATACGGGAATTACCGTTTAGTTTTGAGTTTTTAGCGTTTAGTTTTTAGCGTGGATAACCGTTATTTCATTCTCCGATTTTTAACTTTTTAATACAATTCTATATATTTAAACAACCGATTTATCGTTCTGTAAAAATCAGAATAATAAATCGGTTCATTTTTTTAACATATTAGGCCAATAGTTCAAATTAAACCGAAAATGACCACAAAATCCAACAGATATACATAACCGGTTATAAATCGGAACGGCTTGCCGTTCCCCGAAATTTTTATCTTTTATCTGTTATGTATTATCTCTTATCTGAATGATTGAATATAGGAGACCAAACTGCCGGCTATTCAGGCTGAAAACTATGCGGTGTACCCCAAGTCAAGTACAATTTTGATTTTAGTAAATAGAAAATTAAAAAAATATGATATAATACTTTTGCTTTACCGAATCGGAGGATAGGGCAACGCTGAGGAGCGACCCG
>JAZUHA010000286.1:0-1528 GCA_045641485.1 Acutalibacteraceae bacterium | reverse complement strand
AAGTGTGAACTAACAGTTATTCACAATGTGATATAATTCGGCGAAGCCCCGAAATTCCTCACTCCTCATTCCTAATTCCTCACTGAAAAAAGGGTAAATATCGGAGAATGAAGTAACGGTTATTCGCAATGTAATATATAATCGGCGAAGCCCCGAAACTCCTCACTTCTCATTCCTAATCCCTCACTGAAAAAAGGGTAAATATCAGAGAATAAACTGCCGGTTATTCGCAATGTAATATATAAATCGGCACGCAGTGCCCCGAAACTCCTAATTCCTCATTCCTAATTCCTCACTGAAAAAAGGGTAAATATCGAAGAATAAACTGCCGGTTATTCAGGCTAAAAACTAAATTCTGAAAACTAAAAACTAAAATTCGGCGAAAGCCCCTAAATAATCACAAAACGTATTCCCTGCAAACTCTTTTATTAAGTTCGCAAATCGGTTCTTCCGTTGCTCCGCCGGTATGGCGGCTGATTTCATCAAGATGGCGGTTATCTTTTATAAGAATAACGCCGTCATCTTTTTTTACCGTTTCGTCAACAAGTATAAGAGTTATATCCATTGTAACGGCAACAATTTTATAACGCTTTTCATTTATAAAAACATCTCTGCCGATATTTGATTTTGAAAATCCGTCACCGAAGCCTATGGGAACTGCTGCTATATACTCACCGTCTTTTTTTGCGGTATAAGCGTGTGAATATGCTACACTTTCACCTTTATTTATACGGTACGTTGACAGCACTTTTGATTTTAATGTAAAAGTGTTTTCAAGGTCTGTGTCTTCACTCTCTATGCCGTATATTATATTCCCGAGACGGCAGGTATTTGAAAATGCTCTTTTTTCATATCTCGGCAAAGTAAGGCTGTTTTCTATGCTTATATACTCAAGTTCGTTTACGGGAAGACCGTCTGTGAGAAGCGAATACATTTCATATTCTTTTAAAGTAGCCTCTTTTTCTTCGGCATTATAGGCGTGAAGATAAACACCTTTAAGATTACACTTACCGTTATAAACGGTATAAAAAAGTTTATTGAAAGTTTCTTTATCGGCAGGACCGCCTAAAATATCACTGCCTCCGTTTATTCTTATAAATACATTAAGATTTTTTACGGAAGATGCTTCTTCGGCATCGCTTAACGAAGCGACCGTTACAATTAAACCGTTATCGGCGCAAACGGAAAGCTGTTCTTTTAATACCGGTGTAAAAAGCATTACCGGTACTTCGGGAAACTCTTTTCTTAAAGCGAGACCTTCTTCAATTAAACTTGCGGCAATCATATTACAGCCGCCGTCTAACATAGCCTTTACAACGGAAAAACCACGGTAGCCGTAACAGTCGGCTTTTACAACGGCGGTATAATTCTTAAAGCCGTTATATTTTTTTATTATTTTTTCGGTATTGCGTTGTATTGCACCGAGGTTTATTTCGGCTACCGTCGGTCTGTAATTCATAAATTTAAAAAAGCCCCCATCTTTTACAACTATTACTCAAGAAGTCGGATCGTAGCCATGTCGTTCTGT
>JAZUHA010000285.1:0-3237 GCA_045641485.1 Acutalibacteraceae bacterium | reverse complement strand
TTCTCTTAATTTTTCTTTTCTTTCCTTTTTTGCTGCCCTTACTTCAGGACTGTCTTTGTACTTTGGCATAATTTTAACCTCCAAAATGATATTTCTATTCTATACCATTTCGGAGGTTTACACAAGATTTAAGAAAGACTCGGTTTTGAATGAAATTACTCTTCAAAACCGCTTTATATTTTATTTATTTTTACTTTTGGCTTCGGAATAAATGCGACAACCAAATTTTATATTCAATATACAAGGTATGAAATAATTCATTATCTATTTTTATTATAGTATTTCATATAAGGTGAATCGGCTTTCATTTCTTCGTATGATGAATAAAACAAATTTGAAACATCTTCTCCGGCGTTAATTTTATTCATTATTTTACAGTATTCTTCTGTAAAAGCTTTGGCTCCTTCTTCACACATATGATGGTCATCTGAAAACGACTTTGAATCGCTGAATAATGCATACCTGTCTTTTAATAAGTTAAAATCGTAAACTTTTGAAGAATACTTTTCTCCCAAATCTTTTGTTACATCATAAAAAGCGTCCCAGTTATCATATTTCCAAATCACTCTATCGGCAATGGGAGTTACAACAAAAATAACTTCAGCATTATTCTCTCTGCATATATTAACCATTTTATCAATTTGCTCAAAGTTATCGGTAGCATCTTTAAAAGAAATCTTATTTGAATTATATGACTCCTTAATCTCATCGTAACTCAAAGTTAAATCTTCGCCTTTACCTCGGATGCCATTCGTTTTTTTGCTAAAATCAACATCTTTACAACCGTCAATAAGAATATTATAAAGCTTTTTCGGAGATGTTCCGATATTCTTATATGTCAGATATGCCATATGTACAGCAACATGCAATCCGTTTCTCAGAGAATGAGAATAAATAGTACCATAATTATCAAGTGTTTCATTTTTCAGCAGATAAGTAATCCGTGATTTTGCAGAGTCCAATCTGGGAAGCAAATATGCGTTTCCTTCAGCATCATAAATATCCCTGTCAACTGCGTTATAAGCAATTTCAATTACAACGGTTTTAACAGGATTTCTGTTTACTTCCTTTTTTAATATTTCTTCTCTTGCACGCCAGGGCATAACGCCTCCGGATAAATTTAAACTGTTGCATGAAAGTTCTTCGTCGATTATCGGCATATAAAACCCTGTTAATGCGTGGGAAGAACCGATTATCAAGTAATCAAGTTCACCCTCAACAGAATCACGGTACGGTCTGTCACACGTTGCAAATGTTTCAGTTATATAATACGGTTCGATAAGCACTACTGAAGCAATAGCAACAATTAACACAGTTATCACAGAAACCAATATAGCTTTTTTAGAATCCCGCATACATAAAACCTCCTGTTGCTTCTGCTGAAAAGCCAACATAAACGACAAAAAAAGTTAAAATTAGTAAGACAAAAATCCGAATAACAATGGGAATCTTGTTAAAATAAATCCGAACTTGATTTTTTCTTTGTATAAGGCTTAAAATAAACATTAAACCAATTATACCGACTGTGATAAAAATATCTATCCATTTATCAATTTGTATAAAAGGTATTAACTGTGAAACACTATTTGGTATTTGAGTGAGTGCAGTAAAAATTCTCTTCCACAGTCCGAAACCTTGGGATAAGGTACCAACTTCCGGTAAGACCTTTATAAAAGTAACGAGCACAAACGTACGGATTGTCTGAAATGCTCTCCAAAGCCATTTATCTTCCTTGATATGCAAAGCGGATTTTGTTTTGGCATACACAGGCTCCAGCCACATTGATACGATAATAAATAATCCGTTTACTCCGCCCCAGGCGACATACGCCCATGTTGCTCCGTGCCACAATCCTGTTGTCAGCCAGACTACGATAAGCGCAAGCGTAGCGGGAAGATTTTTACCGACTGATTTTCCGCACTTTTCGGTAAGTTTTTTACCGAGGTTTCTGTTCCATTTGGAAATACCAATAGGGTAATAGATATAATTCTTAAACCATGCGCCCAGAGTAATATGCCATCTGCGCCAGTACTCGGCAATGGACTTTGAAAAATAAGGTCTTTCAAAGTTTTCGGTGAGCGTAATACCAAGCATTTCACAGTATCCGCACATAATATCCATATATCCCGAGAAATCGGCATATATCTGCACACTATACATGAATGCACCGACTAAAACGGTAATTCCCGTATAAGAATTGTAATTTTCAAAAACATCTTTTACCCACGGAGCCATTACATCGGCGATAACCATTTTCTTTACAAAACCCCAAAGCATTCTCTGAAAGCCCCATGAGTAATTTTTGTATGTAAATTTATGTTCTGAAAACAATTCATTTGATAATTGGTCAAATTCGCTGATAGGCCCCTGTGTCATCTGAGGGAAGAACGATACAAAAAGCAGAACTTTAAGAAAATTCTTTTCGGCTTTGTAGTTGCCCCAATAGATATTTATCAGGTAACCCATCGACTGGAAGGTATAAAAAGACAACCCGAGAGGAACAATCAGACTGAATTCGTTATTTATTCCCGCAGAGAACAGCGAATTAACGGTATCAACAGCAAAATGCGAATATTTAACAACACACATAATGCCGAAATTAAGAATAAGCGCAGACAAAAATATTGCCTTTTTTATCTTCTTATTTTTTTCTTTAATTGCCGACTTATCTTCTTTGGTTAATGTAGTTTTATTTTCCTTAAAATATTGCTTCTGTTTGTCTGTAACAGACTGAATCCATTGTGTAGCTCCGTAAACAGTTGCCGCCGTTATTAAAACAAATACTGCACCTTTAAGGCTTGATAACAGATAGAATACTGTGCTTGCAACGAGCAATACGACCCATTGAAACTTTTTGGGAACGACATAATAAAGTATCAGAGTTGCAAAGATAAACAGAATAAATGTAAATGAAGTAATAGACATTTAATCACCTCTTAATATGTTCATATATTCAGAATACTCTTTTGCTTCTGCATAAGAATTAAAAAATAATTCAGATGTATTTTCACCATTGCGATACGCTGTAATGGTATCACATAATATATTGGTAAATTCATCTACACCGGTTTTGCTTAGATGAAATTCATCATGGAATGAATATTTTGATGAAAAAATATCAGTATAATTGTTTATCAGATTAAAGTCAAAGCATGGATAACCCTATATTTTCGTTAAATCTTTTAAATTACACCTAAATTCATCAAAAATATTTACTTCCCATAATTTATTCGGTGG
>JAZUHA010000284.1:0-4985 GCA_045641485.1 Acutalibacteraceae bacterium | reverse complement strand
AAGCTGGCTGGCGGCAGGGTCCCCGGACAAAAACGCTGTTCACTATCACGGCGGACTGTCGGGCACGCAACCGACGTAAAACAAATGAATTCAAAGCGGCAGGCATTTGGACTTATGTTTGTTTGTCTGCCGTTGTTTTTTATCAACACAGAAGCTTTGCATATCCCTGCACGGCGCGGGATAAACAAAAAAAGAAGCCAGACGCATCCGGCTCCTTTAGGTATGCTCCGCAGAGACATACCGCAATTCTCATGCACTATTATAACCATTCTTGTGAAAAAATCAATCATTAATTGCTATGTATTTTTTTAACATTGCCAATTTCACCTTATAATCAGTATGTATTATCCGGCTATATATATTCATAGGAATAGAGCGGCGAAGTTTCTGGACAATCTCATCAAAGTCGCCTACGACATGTTTCATATCAGTTCTTGACACCTTGATAAGTTTCATTTGGAATATCAGAAGAATAAGATAGTCCACTATAGTATCAAATCTTAACCCTTTAATCCCAACCATAGCTTCAATCACTTTAGCAATTTGATTATTTGTATGATTACTTTTAAAGCGTGTGTCAAAAATAATATCATTATGTGCTATTGCATTTCGCAAATCTTTTGTAATATAAATTAATCTCTGTGGTAACAATGCGCCTGTATCATAACATGCGGGAATTCCCAAATTTGCTGATAAATTCGCTCTACAATGCCAATTTAAACAAGAAACAAATTTTCCAAACTCACCAAGGCTAAGCAATTCAAATAACGCCCATACTGGAAGATTGGATTCTTTATTCAAAAAATGCTGGGCGATCATATTATCACCATCATACGCATCAGACTGTACCTTATATATTCTATTCCGCAAATGCAGTCTGTCTTTCAGCGCGTTTTTCATTTTACTGCTATTATTCTTTGTATTTTGATATATTCTATAATTATCAAGCAACTTGGTATATACTAACACAATATCTCCGCTTTTTGCTTCATCGATTACAACTTCCAGCGCATAATTTTTTAACGCTGTTTCAATCTGCATTACGCATGGATAAAATAACGCCTTTAATTTTGCATCAAAGTCGTACACAGCCAACAATTGTTCAAAATCATTATATGCTACTTGCTGTTGTGGTTTTGTTATATAACGATATCCTTTATATCCATGGTAATACCCAATATTTCTCAGTTTTCTTTTCTGAGAAGAACCGGATATAGCAATCTTCTTATTTTCACGCAAATATTTCATCAGGGCGTCAACTGTCTTAGGCTTATTTTTTACCAATAGGCTCACCTCATTTATATCCTTGCATATAATAGTTTTGTGTTATGTATCTGCTCAACATATTCAGTTAAATTCACTTGGCATGGTACCCCTTCAGATGCTCATTATCAAGCACAAAATCTTTCTGCGTATATTCCTTTCTCCTGCAAAAAACAGAGCCCCCATGCAAGAAACATAACCATTAACTTTTCCAATGACATGATTTTACTATAAATTACACCAGGAAATTTGTTGATTTTAAATTTCATGATTTGTCCTATAATATCTGCGGCATACCCCTGCGCGGCGCGGGATGGAGCGAGGAACGACGAGAGGATATTCAAAAGATATGCGAGTTTTTTGGCTTAACGCCGGCGAGTGTCGTTCGTGAATTATATTGAAATCATCCCGCGCCGCGCAGGGGTACGTCATACGTAATAAATATCTGCGTTCAGAACACAATTACGCGCTGTCAAATCATTTATTTGAAGTTTTGTTTAAATCATTCTTTATCTGTGTTGTACTTATCTCCGGAGTACGTGCCAAATAAACAACTTTGCAACCTTCTTCTTTCAAGAAATCAAATTTCCCTTCCCAGTCATCGCCTATAACGAAAGTATTAACATGATACTCATGCACATCTGTTTTTTTCTGTTCCCAGTTTTCTTCCGGAATCACCAAATCAACGTAACGAATTGATTCAAGCAACAGTTTCCTTTGCGAATACGTAAAATAACACTTTTTTTGTTTCTTATTCCAGTTAAATTCGTCCGTTGAAAGAGCAACAATTAAATAATCGCCATACTCTTTCGCTCTGCGCAAAAGATTAATATGACCATAGTGCAGTAAATCAAACGTACCATAAGTAATTACTCTTTTCATTTTATAATCTCCCCTAAAGAAAAAGTTGGATTATTCCTTCCAATACGCCACAAAACTGTGATTAGAAACTTGTTGTTCCTTAGGCGGCAATGTCATGTAATCGCCATAAATATGAATCAGGATTTTGTCGTATTCAGCAGGTATTTTAAACTGCGCCCTCTCAAAATCGCAAAGAATAAATCTTTCAAAATTACTTTTGTGATAGATATGCTGACTTTGTATCGCTGTAAGATTATCCGAACTGTCCAAAGCAAACGCATTCGCGACAGCCAGCATAAACTTAACGCATCTCTGCGTGTTGAAAACCTTGCCTGTTATTCCCGCAAGACTGTACATGATTTTTTTATACATACTCTTTTGTGTCTTATCTATACGAAACGTTGATACAGCGTGCTGAAATCTGACAAGCCTAAGAATAAAGCCTTCGACAGCTCTGAAAAAGTTGTTTTCAGGACAGCTGATTAGCGGAAAAATGTCCACATAGACTCCACTCCCTTTATATGTCGCAGCTTCTTTTTCAAAAATCCTTGTCCTCTCGTCAACAACCTTGCCAAACGGCAAAAGATACGTTGGATTGTTTTCTATGCAATAAAACGGATATTGCTCATCTTTATACATAGCCATAAAACGCTTGTAATCCTCATTAGACATCCAAATATCTATATCATCGTCCCACGGGATAAAGCCCTTATGCCGCACAGCGCCAATCAAAGTACCATAAGCCAAACAATAGTTAATTCCATTTGCATCGCAAAAATCAGCAACATGTTTCAAAATATCAAGTTCAGTTTGTTTAATTTCGTCTAAAGTCATTTCACGCATATTAATTACCCCGCAAATTCATTTTTATATTTCAAATAATATCCGAAACGTGTTCCAAACAATACGAACTCCGTCACATTCCGAAGCAGCACGATATTAAACAAAGTGAATTGCCCAAGCAAAAGCAGCGCGGCAAAACCTGTAACTTGAAACAAACCCGCGCTGACTGTTGTTTTCATAACTTGTTTGGGCTTGTCGATTGCACCAAGCACCGGCCAGCCGAAAAGCATTGCAGGAAATGAAATAAAAACCAGCGGAATAAGCAGCCTTAACAGCCAATACGCAGGAATATATTTTGCTCCGCCGATAATCCCAAGTACGTATTTTGAAAGTATAAAAATGGCAATACAGCCCAAGGAAATCAACGGAACAAATAATTTTACAATATTCTTTACAAGCTTCATATTCCTTGTCTTTACCATGTCGGGATAAATACCGTCATTTATGGGACTATAAAGCATTTGTATTGCACCAATAATTTGAAAAACAACACTCCAAAACGCTATTTCAGCCGCCGGCAAAAAAGCGCCTATCAACAACGTATTAAGCGTACTAAAAACTGTGGTCGCCATGTTTGAAATAAAGTACGCCGCAGATTCATAAATTTTTCTGACGCAATTTGAATACGCAGGACAATGGATTTTTACACCGAATTTTCTCATTTGCACAAGCACAAGAACAACGGCGGCAAAACTTCCCAACATGTCAAGCGCCGGAATCCAAAGCAAATCTTTTCCCGAATGTACAAAAACAAAAGTCAACAGCGTTGAAATTGCTTTCATAACAACAAAACGCTGCGTGATAATTTCCATCTTTTCAAGCCCTCGGAAAAGGTAATCAAACAGAAAAACTGACAGGAAAATTGTTCCGAAAGAAAGCAGGGTAAATAATTTGTTGCCTTTTAGAATGGGAATGTAAAACGTAAGAAGTACCAACACGACAAAAGCGACCGCAGACAACATAATCCTTGCAAAAAGAATATCGCTCGTAACAGAACTTAACGCTTCTTCGTCTTCCCTAACCGCTACAATGTCCTTAGTACCGGAAAGCATAAAGCCGAAATCAACAAAAAGCTGCATATATCCCATAACAGCTTTAACGTAGGCAACAATGCCGTATTCTTCAAGCGAAAGAACACGGGTAAGATACGGCAAGGTAAGCAAAGGGAAAATCAGCTTTGCCGCAGTTAAGCCGTATAGCATTAAGATGTTTTTGATGACGTTTTTTTTCATAATATTATCCTAATAAAGCTTTTAAAAATATGAATATCGGTGAAGAAATGAACGGGTAAACCAGTAGTTTGAACATATCACAGTCTATAAGCACCTGCCGAATCCACACCGATGAACACATTATGGCGGCAAGGAATAGCATGTAATACACTAACTGCCGTCCTTGTGTGTGTTCTGTAAATTCCACTGCTGGTAGGTATATACACCCACCCGCAATATATATAATTGTTCCAAATCTCCAATATTCTGGACTATTCACTGTTACAGCAAAAACCAGGACAATTATCGCGATATAAAGTGTAAATGTTATAAACTGTGTCAAACCATTATTTTTTGGGAGTAAAGATTTAAGTTTTTGCAGAACGTACGAACTCATAAAAACAAATAATAGGGCGATCAATATATATGCAACTTTTTGGATATTCATAGTACCGCTATTTTTTACTCTTTGTGCAAATTCCGTTGCCGACAATCCGTAAAAATAGCCATACGCTTTAGAGATTACAATAGCAAAATATTTTGTTATAGCACTATGAGCATTGTTATATGGCATACATAACCAAAAAATTTTCAAAAGCGGTTTTAAAAATAACAAAAAAACTAAAGTAATTTTTTTAAATTTTTCCGGTAATAGCAATAAAATTCTTAACAGAATCAAGATAACCGCAAAAAAATGAATAAAAAGAGGTATCGCATATAGTAAAAACGTAAATATATTGCGCTTGCCCATAAAACAATCTCTGAATACTGCGAGGGTTACGAGAGCAAAAGCCATCTCACTTCTAA
>JAZUHA010000283.1:0-3172 GCA_045641485.1 Acutalibacteraceae bacterium | reverse complement strand
GAAGTAAAAGTCAAAGTACCCGTTACGGATAAAAACGGCAAACCGGTAAAAGACAAAAACGGCAATCCCGTTTACACGGAAAAATATGTTTCCGTTCCTTATGAAAGTGAAAGCGGAAACGAAAATGTATCTACAACCGCCATACCGATAACGGATATTCACGGCAATACGGGTGTTGATGCTTCGGGAGAAGTTCTTACCACCGTAGTTGAAATAACGGAAGCTCCCACATCACCGAATATTGAGCCTGCCGCAACAAATTGGAAATTTACACAGGGCGGCACTTCCGTTGATTATATTTCCGATATTGCAAAAACTAATGATAACTGCTATATTTCGGCAAATATTACCAACTCAAAAGACGGCGATTTCGGTGAATTTAAAGATGCCGCCGTAGTTGCACCGTACACAGTTCTTACAAAAACCGATAACAACGGCAATATTGTTTGGAAAAAAGCCGCAGGCTCTGCAAAAGGAACTTTGCAGATTATGGCTGTTGCCACCGCAGAAAACGGTGAATTTTACGCCGCAGGCTACGGCAAAAATGTTGAAGGCGTAAAAGGTTACGGGTATTATGATGCTTTTGTTGCAAAATACTCAAAATCGTGTGAACTTCAATGGATTAAGAAATTCGGCACAACTACCGTTGACTATTTTAACGATGTAATAATTACATCAGACGGCGGTGTTGTCGCCGTAGGCTCTGTCGGCACAAATAACAAAGATGCATCGGGTTCCGGCGGAAAAGAACTTGAATCACGGGCTGTTATCGTAAAATATTCTACCGACGGCGAACTTTTATGGAAATCGTTTGCGGGCGGAAATCAGGATTATTTCAACAGCGTATCAGAAGGTAAAGACGGCAATCTCTATGTTGTCGGAAACTTCTATTCAAACGTTATTTTCAAAAATCTCGGGAACTCGGATTCAGCGGTTTTAAAATTTTCCGAAGACGGTAAATACAAAGATGTCTGTCAGATAGGCGGTACAAATATCGAAAACTTCAAGTCAATTATCACCGCTTCCGACGGGAATCTCGTAATAATAGGTTATTCAAAATCTGCCGACGGCGATGATGTTAAAAACAGTTTCTTTAAAAACGACTATGCCGCAAGAGGAAATTACGATGCCTTCATTATAAAAATCTCACCTAATCTTAAAGTTATCTGCGCTTCTGCATTCAGAGGTCAGAATGACGATAAACTTGAAAGCATCATAGAAACGGAAAACGGTTTTGTTGCTGCAGGTTATACAAACTCTTCCACCCGTGACCTTAAGGGTGTTACAACAAGGGGAGGAACCGATATAGTACTTGCCGGATTTAATAAAAACTGTGAACTTTTGTGGGCAAGTTCATTCGGCGGAACAAACAACGACCAGGCTTCCGCAATATGCAAGGGTGCAGACGGCGGATATGTTGTTGCAGGAAAAACTTGTTCCGACGATGTTGACCTTAAAGGTATTTCAAAATACGCCGATTATGAAAACTCCGTAGGCGTATTGGTTAAATTTCCCGATTAAATTATGTACAGATTAAATTGTTCATTTACAGACGGTGCTTTTGCGGTTCCGAATGAAATAGCCGATAAATACTTAAAACTTGCCCCGGCGGCAGGTTTTAAAGTGTTACTTTTTATATTCAGAAATCCCCATGGCGTTCAGGATATTAAGCAGATATCATTTTGCACGGGTCTTACCGAAGCAGATGTCGTCGACTGCATCGACTACTGGCTTAATGAGGGCGTTATAATAAAAGACTGCACAGAGGACAAAGAAAAATCCGCCGAAGCCACGGGCAATTTAAAAGTAAACGAAGTTTCTTTGCCGACAGCCGACATTTCAAAAAAATTTTCCGTTAAACCGAAAATGCCCACACAGGGTGAAGTTGCAAAAAGGCTCTCGGAAGATAAAATTCTTGCCGGGATAAACTCGGAAGCACAGCTTATTATCGGCTCTTACGGCTACAGTATGCAGTCCGTAATCGTTTATCTTTACGATTTTTACGGATTTTCGCCGGAAATCATCATAACGCTTCTTCAATACCGTAAAGAAAGCGGAAACGCTTCACCCAATGCAGTAAAATCCCAAGGCGAGGATTGGGCAAAACGCGGTATAGACACAATAGAAGCCGTAGAAAATGAAATCCGTGCGCTTAACACCGTAAATACCGCATTTAAAAAGATTGCGGAAAAAATCGGCATAACCTCAAAATCGCCGTCATCGAAAGTCGGTAAATATCTCCGTGAATGGTGCGTTGATTGGGAATTTTCAGATGAAGCGGTTTTATACGTTCTTTTAAAAAACGGCAAAAGTTTTTCGGAAGCCGCCAAAGAACTTAAAAAACTTATGCTTTCCGATATAAAAGATACGGAAAAAATAACGAAAAAAGATAAAAAATCAATTTCGACAAAAAGCGAAACCACGTACGATATAAATAATGTCGGTAAAAACAGTGTTCTCGATTTGATAAAGAATTACGAAAACGAGTAGGGCGGTAATTATGAGATTCAATGAAGCCACATACATAAAAGCGGAAGCGGAACTTGACAAACGCCGAAAAAATGCAGAACTTCTTGCAAAAATGCACAAAAGTGAAGTCGAAGCAAAATATCCCGTCTTTGCACAAATAGACGAAGAAATAAGAAATGCCGCACTCACAGCCATAAAAAGTGTAGGCTCCGGGAAAGATACCGATATTTTAAGCATTGCAAGAAAAAATTTAGAAGGACAGGAACGCCGAAAAACACTTCTTAAAAAAGCAGGCTATCCCGAAGATTATCTTGATATTCAATATACATGTAATCTTTGCGGCGATACGGGAGTTTTTGAAGGGAAACTTTGTGAATGTCATCTTAAACTCCTCAGAAATATAGCAAATGAAGATCTTTCGTGCAGTTCCATGCTTTCTGCCTGCACATTCGATAATTTTGATTTATCACTGTACAGCGACCGTAAAGATTCGTTTTACGGATTTTCTCCGAAAGCAAGTGCAAATGCGTATTTTGATATTCTTAAATCATTTGCGGAAAATTTTCCCGTACAAAAGACGAGTTTTCTTTTAAGAGGCGGCACGGGACTCGGCAAAACACATCTTGCGCTCTCGGTTATGAATAAACTTAACGAACGCAGTTACAATGTTTTTTACGGCAGTATGCCGTCTGTCATAAAGAGC
>JAZUHA010000282.1:0-8141 GCA_045641485.1 Acutalibacteraceae bacterium | reverse complement strand
CAACGGCGAGTGTATTGAATACGGAACATATAAAGAACTTATGGATAAAAAAGGCGAATACTACCGCCTGTATAAAATCCAGGAACAGGCGCTTAAATTTATCGGCATAGGCGAAGAAAGTGCCGACACGGAAAAGAGGGAACACACGAATGAGCATTAACGAAAACCTTGATGTGGTATTTTTAAATAATGCCGATATAAAGTTTTATCATAACGAAAACGGCTTTATTATTCTGAAACTGAAAAATGAAAACAAAGGCAGAGTAAATTTAAAAAGATGCTATCCGTTTTCGCTTCCCGATGAATATATCTGTGTGCTTGATACCGACGATAACGAAATCGGCATAATAAGAAATCTTAACGACCTTGAAAAAACGTCTTGCGAATGTGCAAAAAAGGAACTGACTTTGAGATACTATTCGCCCGAAATAGAAACGCTTCTTTCCGTGAAAGACAAAATGGGGCATTTTTATTTTGATGTTATGACAGGCGGAAAAAAGAAAAGTTTTACAGTTCGTGATATCACAAGAAACATTCGTTTTATAAATAACGATGACCTCATTATTTTCGATATGGACGGAAACCGCTATTCCTTAAAGAGTTTTTCAAAAGCCGACAAAAAAACACAAAAACTTCTGGAGCCGTATTTATATTGATATGAAAGAAACAGTAACTCATTTTGATTTATCCGAAAGCGGTTCGCTTTGTAAAGGCAAAGTAATTTTTAACGGCGAAACCGTAAAAGTATTTACCGACGGAAAGAAAAAAGAATACCGTTTAAGTGAGTTTTCCGAGGCTGTTTTGTACAGCGATGTCGGTTGCGGGAGAGTTGAACTTGTAAAAGAAAACTGCCTGCCCGATAAAAGCGACAGCGTTACAGTCTGCAGATTTTCCATGGCAAATATTTATGAAATGGGAGAACTTGTAAAGGTTATAAACTATTACAAAAAAACCGGAACTCTTACGGAAGTGAACAATTCCGAAATACCCGTATGCCCTAAATGCCACAGGCACTACATACGGGGGCTTAATGTATGTATTTACTGCACAAAAAAGAGTTTTATTTTTAAAAGAGCGTTTACATATTTTAAACCGTATCTCGGTAAAATGATTTTTGCGGGAATACTTCTTACAATATCAAATGTTTTAAATGCCGTAATTCCGCTTTTTAACAGCAGTCTTATAGATAACTACCTTTTGCCCTCAAAAAATGCAACACCGTATTTTGACAGCAAAATAACGGGTATTGCCGTAACCGTTATATGTATGGTCGCAATCTTTGTATTATCAAAAATAATAAGTATTTTCAGTACAAAAATATCAAACCGCATAAGTTCGTCTTTTTCAGGTGACTTAAGAACCGTTACCTATAATAAAATTCAGGAATTGTCGCTTTCGTCTATGTCACGAAAAACAGTCGGCAACCTTATACACCGTGTTACAAAAGATACCGAACAGGTAAAGAACTTTTTCAACGAGCAGGGGCGCTATCTTATAGAGCAGGCTATTATGCTCACGGTGGTTCTTATTATTCTTTTTTCGACAAATGTTACTCTTACTCTTGCAGTACTCGTTCCCGTTCCGTTTTCGGTAATTATGCTTATGCGTTTCAGAAAATCGACGGGCTTTCGCTACCACAAGCAGTGGAAAGCGGATTCTAAAGCCACGGCAATTCTGCACGATATAATAAGAGGTATCCGCATAGTAAAATCATTCGGCAACGAAGAACGTGAAATAGAGAAATTTGCAAAGGCTTCAAAAAGCCTTGCGGATATAAGCGCTTCCAACGAGAAATATTTTGCACTCACCTACCCCGTTGCAGGTTACATAATGGCTTTCGGTGAATTTTTCGTATTGTTCTTCGGCGGGAAAATGGTTCTTGACGGCAAACTTACCGTAGGCGAACTTACACGGTTTACACTGTATCTTACATATCTTTATTCACCGCTTAACTGGTTTTCGTCTTTCCCGAGGCGCCTTGCAAATGCCGAAACAAGCCTTTTGAAACTGTATGAGATTATAGACGAACCCGTCAAAATATCCGATAATCAAAATGATGCTCTGCTCAACGCTTCCGGTGAAATAGAGTTTAAAGATGTCAATTTCGGATATCATTCATACGAGCCCGTGCTGAAAGATATAAACTTTAAAATCAAATCGGGTGAAATGATAGGTCTTGTAGGTCATTCGGGAGCGGGAAAGTCAACGCTTATTAACCTCTGTATGCGCCTTTATGACCCTGATTCGGGCGTTATAACCGTCGGCGGAATTGATATTAAAAGCATAAATCCGCAGGAATTCCGTAAGAATATCGGCGTGGTGTTCCAGGAAACATATCTTTTCTCCGGCACCGTATATGAAAACATTGCATACGCCGATAAAAACGCCACACCCGAAGCCGTAATAAGAGCGGCGAAAATCGCAAATGCCCATAAGTTTATTACAAAACTTCCCGACGGATATAATACGGTTATCGGTGAAGACGGTCACTCTCTTTCCGGCGGCGAAAGACAAAGAATTTCCATAGCAAGAGCAATACTCAAAGACCCGAAAATTCTTATACTTGATGAAGCAACAAGTTCGCTTGACCCGGAAACGGAAATAGAAATACAGGAGGCTCTTGCCCGTCTTACAAAGGGCAGAACAACAATAGCCATAGCCCACAGACTCGCCACTTTAAAAAATGCGGACAGACTTGTGGTTCTTGAAAAAGGTTATGTTTCGCAGGTAGGCACACCCGAAGAACTTATGAGCGTAGACGGTATATATAAAAATCTTGTTACCGCACAAAGGCAAACTTCAAAACTCAATAATCTTAACTGACACACTTTGTCACGAATAAAAAATACATAAATTCAAACAATAACGGAATGAAGAAAATCAAAAAATTCATTCCGTTATTTATTATTTTGTGTATTGTTGCAAGAAGCACCGTTTTACTTTCTTTGTACGACACAAATCGGGAATATGACGAAAGTTTTCCGCTTTCTTTTTATGAAAATGTTACGGACACAAAAGAAAACATTACGGATTTACGGATAATGAGCGAAAATCTGCAGGCGGATTACAAAGGCTTCGGCGGTAGCGGCGTAAGTGAAAGAGCGTCTGTTTTTTCATCGTTGTTAAAAGGCTTTTCGCCCGATGTTGTTGCCGTTCAGGAAATGAGCATAAACTGGTACCGCTCAATAAAAGATACCGTTCCGTCATATAAAACCGTGCGTAAGTTTTCTGCCGGTGTGCTTTTATATATGACGGGTATAATCTACAACGAAAACACGGTGACGCTTTTAAACAGCGGAGATTTAAAATATTCAAGCGGAAATATATATATTGCAGGTCACGCAGTCTGGGGACTTTTTAAACAAAAAATCACAAACAAACAGTTTGTACTTGTTTCCACCCATCTTAATTTAATACGTGAAGGCACGGAAAAAGAAGATTTTACCGAAGCGCAACAGCAGTCTTGTGAACTAAAAAGCCTTTGCAAAATGCTTTATGTAAAATACGGGTGTCCAGTTATTATTGCAGGCGATTTTAATTCAAAGGAAAACGAAGAAATATATAATACTCTTTTAAATTCCTTTAACGACTGCCGTACACTCGCAAAAACGCTTTTAATTTACGGCGGTAATAAAAAAGGTAATAAAAAAGTTGTAACAAACGACCATATTTTTATATTGGGAAAAGCGAATGTAAATAAATACATCCTCTTTTCAAAGAAAAGTACAAAAGCAGTCAGCGACCACTGCCCCGTGACGGCGGATATTGCGATGTAATCTTTTTGATACAACCTTGCTTATATTTTCCTTTTGTGATATCATATTTGTATAGTATTTAAAAGAAAGGTACGAGTCGGTTATGAAAATTAAAAAAATCATTTCTGTATTCCTTGCGACGGTGCTTATTATTTCCGTGATACCGCTGTCCGCAAGTGCAAAAGAATATCGCTATGATTTTGGTTGCTTTATTGTTAAATGTGAAGAAGAACTGATGAACAAGTACATTGTATTCGGCACGGTAAAAGTTGATTACGATGTTGAGTTCAGAAACAACACTTTGTATGTAAACACCTCCAAGCATTTAATCATAGAGCCGAAAAACCTGAACTTACCGCAAAATGCACGTATAGTTTTTGAACATAATGCGGATGTAGTTTTTAACGGGCTGACACTTGAAAATGAACACGGCGGTTCGGCAATTACCGTAAATTCCGGAAAAGCCGTCAATCTTGCCGTACGGAACAACTCTTCCGTAAAATCGCTTAACAGCAGTGCTCTCACCGTAAACGGCACACTTAACCTTGATGCCGGCGGAAATTTCCCGTTAACAAGTCTTAACGGTTGCGGTGTTGACGGAAGCGGTACTTTGAATCTTAATAAAGGAACAATAACTGCCAATGGAACGGTATGCGGAATAGGAGTTAAGAATTTTAACTGCAACGATTCGACAGTCAAAGCATACGGCACGGCACAGGGTGCACCGGGCATAGGCAGAACAGCACACAGTGCTATGGAATCTTTTAAAGCCGTCAATTCCGTTGTTATAGCCGAAGGCGGCGAAGATACCGTCGCTCTCGGTGCCGTTTCAAGCGGAAAGTTATACAGTATGGCAATAGAAAATTCCGTAGTAACCGCAACCGGAGGAAGCGGTTCGGTTGCGGATATCGGAACTTCCGGCGGCGGTGAGGTACTCCATTTTGTTATTGACGGAAAATCATCCGTTGAAGGAACTATGAATATAACACCCGTAAATTCTTCCGATAATACCGTTGTGTTAAATAAAATAGATAACCCGAACAGTTATTCGATTTTTATTGACGATTATGTATTCCCTCATCTTGATCATTTAGGTGAAAAATCCGTTTATGTTTATCTTACCGAAGGCTTTCATGACATTTCACTTAACAGTGAAGTATTATATCTCGGTGACTTTGAAATAAGGAGTAACAGCCCTTCGTTTTCTCCGAGTTCACTGAGTTTTGATGCGGCAACACACACGCTCAAGGTAAACACAAACCAATCCTTTGTCATTTCCAACAAAAATCCCTCAACTCCGACAGAAAACCGTATTTTTATAACAGAAGATGCTTCCCCGACGATAATATTCGACGGCGTAAATATCAAATCTTCCGGAAGTCCCGTGGAAATTGAGGCAGACAGCAATAAAGATGTCCGCATCACCCTTGCCGAGAACTCTGTTAATTCCCTTATTTCCACCGGAGGCAGAACTCCTGCCGTAAAAAAAGTATGGGAACTCCACGCCTGGTACAACCCGGTAACAGGTCAGACCGAATTTTTCCATTTGCCGTGCGGTACACTCACCGTTGCCGGAACAGGTATCCTTTATGCAGAGGGCGGTCCTGAAGCACCGGCATTCGGCACCGATATCTATAACACCAGGTCAAAAAATATAACAATTGCCGGCGGTAATATTGTTGCCGTCGGAGGTACGGGATCTCCGTCATTTAACTGCACGAACTTTAAAGTTTACCGTGAAGCGCAACTTTACTGCCCCGAAGTGTCCCGTAATATTTCATGGAGCACTCCCACAGACAAGAACGGCTCTCCCGTGCATCAGCTCTGCATTGAAAACTGCACCGATGATGTTATTTATATTGACGGTGTTGAAACAACTTATAATCCCGTTTTAAGTTCATTGGGTTATAATGTAATTTCGTTTTTTACAGGCGGTGAAGAGCATTGCGTTGAATACGGAAACAGTAAAGATTTTTACCGCCTCAACGGGGAAAGGTTTGAAAAATTCACACCGTCCGGCAGTTATGATACGGGCGACTTTGTCGTTACCGGCGGAGAACCTTACAGAGATTATACATATTCGGACGGCGTTCTCACCGTAAAAGCATCAACTGCCGAAAGTGCCGTTACAATTTCAAATGCTGACAAAAACACCCCCGCAACCGATACAATAACCGTTTCCGATGACAGAGACACATATATGATTCTTGACGGAGTAAATATCGACACATCTTCAACAGAAAAATCTCCGCTTAGTATTTCTTCCGAAAATGCCGGAAATACCTATGTAATTCTTGCCGACGGCAGTAAGAATATTCTTAAAGGCAACAGCAGTAAACCTGCCGTATATAAGCCCGGCAATAAAAATACCGGCACCCTCACAATACGCGGCGAAGGTGAACTGACTGTCATAGGCAACGGAAACTGCGCCGTAGGTGCCTCCGGGAGCGAAGTATTCAGTCACTTTTATATAGAAGGAGGCACAATAAATCTTTCGGCTTCGGGGAGCAGTGATGTTATAGGAGCGGGCGGAATAAGTGATATTGTTTTTGAGCGTGCTGATATAACACTGACAGCCGAAAACGGTGACTGTATCGGTTGCAGCCGAGTTTCAGATATTGACTCTGTTGTAATTAACTCCGGCAATATCGTATTCAACTCACAAAACGGCAACATATTCTGTATAGACGGCTTAAAAAAAGATACGGATAAAGCAATTAAAAATACAGGAATTTTCGGAGGTACAGTCACATTCGATACTGCAAAAAAAATCTTTTCGGTTTCGTCTGCAGATAAGCAGATTGTTAATTTGGTGATTGATAAAAATGCGACTGTTTTTTCAACAAAAGCACTTGAAAAAACTCCCGTTAATTCCGACGGCGATAATGTCTTTGTCTGTCCTGTAGTAAATCCCGACAGCGAAGAAATATACATTGACGGCGAACTTTTTCCGTATACCGGGCATAACGAACAGACAACCGTTTACCCGTATCTTTCGGGTAAGGTTCATTCACTCTCGGCAGACGGCAAAGATTTGGTTGCTGTATTTGACCCTGAACAAAGTAAGTTTATTTTCAGAGAGATGCACGAACATACTTTTGATGATGAATGGGAATACAACGATACTCACCACCGGCACAAATGCACCTATGAAAACTGCTGGCTTCTGTCACCGGAACTTTACACCGAACTTTCCCCCGATGAACTGACATCATCCGGTTACGGTGAGCACGACTTCAATGACTTTGTGTGCGTATGCGGATATGAAGATGTTCCCGGTTGCCGTGAATACTATAAAAATATAATCAGTCACCTTATTCTTGACAATAAAGACACCGTTCAAATCAGAGATAAGGCTCTTGAAGAAATAGATGAACTGACAACGGTTTCTGAAATTAAGAACTGTTATAACGAATGCACGGCGAATATTGATGCGAAGATTAAAGAACTTTCAGCCGCCGTAGTAAATGCAACCGATGAAATCAACCGAACTCTTGCCGAATATAAAGAACTTCTTGAAACGGAACACGGCTACAATATCACCGAGGTCAGCAACAAGGCGAAAAACGGTATAACGGAACTGACAACATCATCATCTCTCGAAACGGTAAATAACAAACTGAATGAAACCCTGCTGAATATGAAAGAGTCTGCAGTTGCCATAGCAAAACTGAACACCTCTATGGAAATAGAAAGTGCGGCTTTAAAAGTTGCCGTTCCGTCAGAGAGTGTGTCAATAACCGTATCAACGGCAAAAAAAGCAATCAGTATAACCGATTCGCTTGAAGATATTTTCGACATTACAAACTGGGCAATCAGCCTCATTGAAGAACTCGGTAAAGAAGTCCACGAGCATACATTCAGCGATACTTATTCAAGTAATGAGAACGCCCACTGGTACCAATCAACCTGCGGTCACACCGATTTGGTAACGGGCTTTGGTGAACACACCTTCGGAAAAGGTACCAAAACAGACGGTGCAACAGTTTATATCTGTACAGAATGCGGTTATGTTAAGACTGTAAAAGATTTTGCAGAACTGAAAGCGCAGACGATTGCAGAACTTGAAGAAGCGGCGGGAACAGAACGCTCAAATGCCTTGCAGTCCGCATTTGAACTTGCAAAAAGTGCTGTAGAGAAAGCATCAACTGCAGAAGAAATCAATTCCGCAAAGATAATGGGACTTGCGGTTATAAAAGCATCACAATTTGCAATAGGCAACTGCACGGTTGACGGAAGTATTCTTTATATGAAAGCTCCGGTACTTACAACAGAGAATTTTTATGAGAATTATGTTATAAACAAAGATGCTTCCGTTCAGGTAACTCCGTTAGCGGAAAGCATAATCGGAACGGGTTCAAAAGTTCAGGCAACATATTTTAACAG
>JAZUHA010000281.1:0-1583 GCA_045641485.1 Acutalibacteraceae bacterium | reverse complement strand
CGTATGAATACACTGCTCTAAAATACCGCCGAATGTTTCGGCTCTTTCAAGAATAACTGTTTTTTTAACGCCCTCTTCACGGGCTTTGAGTGCGGCAGCCATACCGGCAGGACCGCCACCCACTACAACAAGTTCATAATTTAACATACGGCTGTCCTCCCTTACTTTGTTTTATCAAACATAATTTTCGACTCTCCGCCGAATTTTGTTATATCGTTCATATTTTTTCCGAGTTCTCTTGCAAGGATTTCCACAACTTTACTTCCGCAGAAACCTCCCTGGCAACGCCCCATACCGGCTCTTGTTCTTCTTTTTACGCCGTCAACATCAACAGCGCCTGCCGGAGCGTGAATGGCATCAAGAATTTCGCCCTCGGTTATTGTTTCACAGCGGCAGATTATTCTGCCGTAAGCCTTGTTTTTCTCGGTAAGAGCCGCTCTTTCTTCGGCAGTCATATTACGGAAACGAACGGGCTCCGGGCGAACGGGATTGAAGTCCTTCTTTTCTTCAATATCGCCCAAAACATCTTTTACGATACCTTCAACCATTTCGGCAATAGCGGGAGCGGAAGACAGTCCCGGTGACTCTATTCCGGCAACATTTATAAAGTATTTGTTCTTTTCGCTTGGACCTATAATAAAGTCATCTGTTTCGGGGTGGGCTCTGTTACCGCTGAAAGATGTAATGGCATTACGAAGATTTACGGCAGGCACGCTTCTTATTGAAGCGGTGAAAATTGAAGAAAGACCTTCGGCTGTTGTTGCAACATCGTCACCGTCTTCAATATCCGTTGCAGAGGGACCTACGATAAGGTTGCCGTCTACCGTTGGTGAAACAAGAACGCCTTTACCCATTTTTGACGGGCACTGGAAAATCGTGTGAGAAACGAGAGTGCCCTGTGATTTATCGAGAATATAATAGTCGCCGTGACGGGGAATTATTTTTATTGAGGTGTCGCCTATCATCCCGGCAACCTCACCCGAATGAACACCGGCGGCGTTTATTACAAGTTTTGTTTCTATATCACCGAGTGAGGTTTTAAGAATAAAACCGTCTTCTTTTTGCTCAACAGCGGTTACTTCGCAGTTTCTCAGAAACTGCGCTCCGTTTGTTACGGCATTTTCCACAGCGGCTATAGTAAGTTCATACGGGCAGACTATAGAAGCGGTCGGGGCGTTAAGTGCGCCTACGGCGGTTTCACCTATATTCGGCTCAAGAGCGACAAGTTCACTGCGGTTTATAACGGAAAGGTTTTCTACTCCGTTCGTTTCGCCTCTCTTTTTAAGTTCTTCGAGCGTTTCCATTTCCTCATCGGAAAAAGCAACAACCAAAGAGCCGTTGTTTTTTAAGGGAACATTAAGTTCAGAGCAAACCTTTTTCATAAGAGTTACACCTCTTACATTAAGTTTTGCTTTGAGTGTGCCGGGCTTTGCATCAAAACCGGCATGAACTATGGCACTGTTTGCCTTTGTTGAGCCCATAGCCATATCGTTGCACCTTTCCGAAAGTGCAACGCTGATGTTGTATTTTGAAAGCTCCCTTGTTATAAGAGAACCGACAACACCGGCACCGATAACGACAAC
>JAZUHA010000280.1:0-2315 GCA_045641485.1 Acutalibacteraceae bacterium | reverse complement strand
AGCTTAAATACAACGGTTATTCAGTAAACGTAGGTGTATTTGACACAGTATTAAAAGATGACAACGGAAAGTCTGTGCGCAGAACAAACGAAATTGACTTTTATGCACGCAAAGGCATACGTGCGTATTACATCCAGGTTTCAGCAGATATATCAAACGCGGAAACACGTGCCGGAGAACTGCGTCCTTTCTTAGCGATAAATTCGGAGATTCAGAAAGTGATAGTGATAAATCGCCCGATAAAGGAGACCTATGACGTAAACGGATTTACCATAATAGGAGCTGCGGATTTCTTGCTGAGATTTATAAAATAGTGCATTTAAAGCCCCAAAATCAGCAAAAAAAGGGGCTGTAAAAAAAGTCCCAAATCAAAATCCCAAAATCCGATGATTCGTCGAATTTTGGGATTTTTTGTTTGACAAAACGATTTTTTGTGGGTGAACAGTTCTTTTTGTGGGTTTCTCCTAAAAATAGCGCATTCTAAAACAGTCAACCATCTGTTTTATTGCTGATTGACATTGATTCTTTCTTTATTTGTTCGGAATTTACGCCGCTATCGTACTTGAAATCTTCTTAAGATGATGTTTATGAAGATTGAAACCACAGGAAATGAGCGCAATCTCTAAAAACATACCTTTTAACCCTCTTCGGCGAGCTCGGATATATGACCTATTCCACTTGATTGTTCCGTATGCCCCTTCAGCTTGGATGCTTCTGTTCATCCTTAAAAGCGCTCCGTGTGTGCTGTTCAGGTTTTCAATTACTTCCCGATGGAATGAAGTGAGTTCTTTATTTAATCTGATTCTGCGATTGCCTTCCGCTTTGAAACATTCGCTTCGCAGCGGGCAGCTTGAACAATCTTCACACTCCCAGATTTCTTCGGTTCTGCCGTAATTGTTTCCCCTAATTGACCGGTTGTAAACAAAATTGAATTTCTTTCCGTTCGGACATACAGGTTTACCTTCTTCGTTTATTCGAAAGTTTACTGCCCTGAATGGATCGTTGTGGAATTTTTCATCTTTTGTTTCTTTTGCAAACATTGTGAATTTCATATATTTCTTCATACCGTGTTCATCGCAGAATAAATAGTTGTCCAAACTCCCATAACCTGCATCGGCTACGGGATATTCAGGATATTTACCGTAATGCTCGTTAAATCGATTCATTAACGGTTTGAAACAATCCATGTCCGAAGCATATTGTTTTACATCGTAAACGGCTACGTACTCGTCACAAATGCCAAGCTGAATGTTATATCCTGGAAGTAATTGATCGTTTCCCATGTAATCCTTTTTCATTCGCATAAATGTAGCATCATTATCCGTTTTCGAGAAACTATTACGATGATCTCCGCAAATACTGATATGTTTTGCATATTTTTTCAGTTTTTCGATATATTCACTCAAAAGGTCGTGATTTCTTTGTTCGGTAGTCTTGTGTTTTCCTTTACCGTAAACAAAATTTTTCTGATTCAAATTACATACCCTGTCATATTTTTCAAGAACTGATTCCACATATTCGATTGCGTATTCCTGTCTTATTTCGAATTTGATTCCCTGAAATACAATTTGTGAATTGATTGTTTCGAGAAACTCACTTATTCTATGAAACAATCGTTCACGGCTTTTGATACTACCTTTATTCCACACCCACGAATACTTGTTCGCATTAGCAGTGATTTTGGTTCCGTCGATATACACGTGATTTAAGTCTACATTATCCTTTTCAAAAATGCGGACGTTGATTTCAAGAAAAACAGACTCAATTGTATCAGTCAAAGTGTCTTTCATAAAATTGTCGATGGTCATATGACTGGGTGGTGGATTATCCTGAAGGAGCCACATGAAGCGAATGTCCGTACGACAGAGCTTTTCGATTTCTCGTGTAGAAACGTAACCGTTTTCCATGAAAGCAAAGAGTATAACTTTAAGCAAAATTTCCTGATCAAATCTTGGACGACCGAACTTGCGTTCCTTAGGTGCAATGTATTTATTAAGGTCAATTTGATCAATGATTTCACAAAATGTATACACAGGGTCGGAAATATCTATGATTGTTGAAATTTCCAGTGGAAGTTTTAATTGATATGTGTTAGAATACAAATGTGGTTTATTCATTGCAAACTTATTATACCACAAAAAACGACGAATTTCACCTATTTTTAGGAAAATTCGTCGTTTTTTTACATTACGGGACTTTTTTTACAGCCCCACGTCTTTTGGGGTATTGCAATTCTGTTTTCAGCTGATATAATACAATCACAATGAAATATTGCTGACTTACAATCGTGTAAGCGGAGCAGGACCCGAAAGGGC
>JAZUHA010000279.1:0-5057 GCA_045641485.1 Acutalibacteraceae bacterium | reverse complement strand
GCCAGTCCGCATTTTCCGAAGACGGTCTTGTTATCGGTGCGGGTATGGAAGACCTCGGCAAGGGCGCCCGTTCAATGGTAGGTACTATGTACGGTACAAAGAAAAAAGGCGTAAGATACCTTGAAATGACAGAGGGCTATTGCACAAAGATGGCTCTTGATGAGAATGATCAGGTTATAGGCTATGAGTTTGTTTCACTCGGCAAGATGACGGACTTTATTAAAAAAGGTGACGATCCCACAACCGCTTATAACAAATCAATCGGTCACTACGGCAGATTTTCAGAAGAAGACGGTGCGGTCAAATATATTGACCCCCGTAAGGAATAATGGGGAGGTATAACAATGGCACAGTTTGAAGGTTATGAAAGACGCGAGGCAAAAATCCTTGCAACACTTAAAGAGTATGGTATCTCCTCTATAGACGAATGCAAAAAAATCTGCGATGATATGGGTATTGACCCGTATACAATCGTTCAGGAAACACAGCCTATCTGCTTTGAAAACGCAAAATGGGCATATACCGTAGGTTGCGCTATTGCAATCAAAAAAGGCTGCAAAAAAGCCGCTGATGCCGCCGCCGCAATAGGTATCGGTCTTCAGTCATTCTGCATTCCCGGTTCTGTTGCCGAAAACAGAAAAGTAGGTTTAGGTCACGGCAACCTCGGTGCAATGCTTCTTTCCGACAGCACAGAGTGCTTCTGCTTTTTAGCCGGTCACGAGAGTTTTGCCGCCGCAGAGGGTGCTATTAAAATCGCTCTTAATGCCAATAAAGTAAGAGGTAAAGATTTAAGAGTTATTCTTAACGGTCTCGGCAAAGATGCCGCATATATCATTTCAAGAATCAACGGTTTCACTTTTGTTGAAACGGAATTCGACCCCTATGCAGAAGAGGTTAAAATCGTTAAAGAAGTACCGTTCTCAAAGGGTCCCCGTGCAAACGTAAGATGCTACGGTGCAGATAATGTTCCCGAGGGCGTTGCTATTATGAAACTTGAAAATGTCGGTGTTTCCATTACAGGTAACTCCACTAACCCCACTCGTTTCCAGCATCCCGTTGCAGGCACATACAAAAAATGGTGCGTTGAAAACGGCGTTAAATATTTCTCCGTTGCTTCGGGCGGCGGAACGGGCAGAACTCTTCACCCCGATAATATGGCTGCAGGTCCCTCCAGTTACGGTATGACCGATACAATGGGCAGAATGCACAGTGATGCTCAGTTTGCAGGCTCATCTTCCGTTCCCGCTCATGTAGAAATGATGGGAGTTATAGGTGGGGGCAACAACCGCATGGTAGGTATGACGGTTGCTTGTGCCGTTGCGGTTGAAGAAGCATTTAAAAAATAATTTTTTAAATTAAGCAAAAAGAACGATTTTACGGCGTATTGCCATGTAAATTCCTTTTTTTTTAACATAGTGATTTAGGAGAATTTATGAAAGAAGTACATCTTATTTGCAATGCGCATATAGACCCCATCTGGCAGTGGGAGTGGGAAGAAGGAGCGGCGGCTGCCGTTTCCACTTTTAAGGCGGCGGCTGATTTAGCCGATGAATTTGACTATATATTTTGTCATAACGAAGTGACTTTATATCAGTATATAGAGGATTATGCCCCCACGCTTTTTAAAAGAATAAAAAAACTTGTAAAATGGGGTAAATGGCATATTATGGGTGGTTGGTATCTTCAGCCTGACTGCAATATGCCGTCGGGCGAGAGTGTTGCACGGCAGATTTTAACGGGTAAAAAGTATTTTAACGAAAAGTTCGGTGTATTCCCGACAACGGCAATAAACTTTGATTCATTCGGTCACAGTAAAGGTCTTGTTCAGGTTATTTCTCTTTGCGGACAGGACAGTTATATGTTTTGCCGTTCGGGTTGCGATGCTTTTCCCGGCTCTCAATTTATTTGGAAAGGCTTTGCCGGAAAAAGTATAAAAACAAATGCCGCCACAACTTATTACAGTACTTCACTCGGAACTGCGGCGAAAGAAATCCGCCGGAAAATTGATGCGCAGGAAGAAGATACAATTACCGTTCTGTGGGGTGTCGGCAATCACGGCGGCGGACCGTCAAGAAAAGACCTTAACGATATTGCAGAGATGATGAAAACTTCTCCCGAAAAAATAATACATTCAACTCCGGAAAATTTCTTTAAAAAGATTACTCCCGAAAAAGTTCACGATAAATCGCTTCGTACCGTAATGCCCGGTTGTTATACTTCGCAGGCTTCGGTAAAACAAAAACATGCTTTACTCGAAAGAACGCTGATGTTTACCGAAAAAATTTGTACAGTTGCCGCATTAAAAGGCGTTATGGAATATCCGCAAACGGAAATAAACGAAGCCGTAAAAGATTTACTCACAATAGAGTTTCACGATGTTTTGTGCGGATGTACGGTAAAAGCAGGTGAGCAGAACGGTATTATGATGGCAGACCACGGGCTTTTAAACCTTAACCGTGTTAAGGCAAAGGCGTTTTTCGCTATCGCTTCTTCCGAGCAATCGGCAAAGCCGGGCGAATTTCCCGTGCTTGTATTTAACTCTTTGCCGTATGAATACGATACCGATGTAATATGTGAATTTGCACTTGCCGACCAGAACAGAGATATGGGAAAAATATCTTCATTTACCGTTACAGATGAAAACGGCAATGTTTTACCGGTTCAGGTTTTAAAGGAAGAAAGCAACCTTAACCTTGACTGGAGAAAGAGGATAATATTCAAGGCGAAATTAAAGCCGATGGATATAACGAGATTTTCCGTTTGGGTTGATTTTGATGAGTGTAAAAGGTCGGGTGCTTTTGCACTTAAAGCCCCGAAAATAACAAAAGATATTATAATAGAGGGTAAAAATAAAACCGTTATTATAGATGCAAAAACCGGACTTCTTAAGTCTTTTGTGTTAAACGGAAAAGAACTGGTAAACGGCGAAGCATTTAAACTTAAAGCGTATGACGATAACGAAGACCCTTGGGCAATGGCAGAATATCAAAGAACGGGTCCGTTAGGTCAGAATCCTGCCGATTTTGTGCTTTCGGAAAATCCGGACGGTGCTTTTTGCGGTATGAACGGCGTGCAGATTATTGAAGACGGCGAAGTTTATACAGCAGTTGAAGCATTCTTTAAATACAAAAACACCCGTGCAAGGGTAGAATATGATGTGTATAAAGAAAGGGATTATATTGATGTAAAAATTGATCTTTTCCCGTGTGACCCGAATATGCTCATAAAAGCGGAAATTCCGTGCGGTAATGACTTTAACGGAGAGTTTTTCGGTCAGACCGCATACGGCTGTGAAGAACTTTATAACGACGGCAGAGAGTGTGTGGCTCAAAGATATATCGGTGTAAAAGGAAAAGACGGTAAATGTCTTGCGCTGTTTAATAACGGCGTTTACGGCTCATCGTACAGTAAAGGTGTTATGTCGCAGTCGCTTCTGCGTACAATTTCTTACTGCGCCCACCCGATAGACAACCTTCCTCTTGTGCCGGAGGGCAGATATGTAAAAAAAGCCGATTTGGGCGAAAGAAATTATTCTTTCCGTCTTAACTGCTGTGATGTTAACGAACTCGAAAAACTTTCCTCGGAATTTAATTCCGAGCCGTATTCTTTTAATGTTTTCCCCGTTCACGGCAGAGATAATGTAAAAGATTTCGATATCTCTCTTTCCGACAATTCCGTTGTACTTGTAACCGCAAAAAAAGAAGATGACAGCGAAAGATTTTTATTCCGTCTGTTTAACGGCAGCAGTGTTGAAACGGAATGTGAATTTAAACTTTTCGGAAAAAGAATCACATTAAAACTTCTTCCGTATGAAGTTACAACCGTTTCATTTGACGGTAAAAAATTAAAAGATGAAAAAAAGTTAGTGATATAAAATATTGATGTTTATTATACATAGTGATAAAATAAGTCCGGATAGGTTGTTCGGTGTTATATTTACTTTTCCATAGGGGGATAATTATGAAATTATGTAAAAGAATTTTGTCGGTTGTACTTACCGTACTGATGATAATCGGTACCGTAAGCACGGGTATAGAGGGCTTTGGCGGCATATTTGCGGTAAAAGCAACAGGAGCATATACAAAAACGCTTAAAGAAAATTCAGACGGAAGTTTTCGCATACTGCAATTTTCCGATATTCAGGATAATTCTTATCTTTCTGCGAAAGCGTTTGCAACAATAAGACTTGCCGTGCGCAAATATAATCCCAATCTTATTGTGCTTACGGGTGACAATATTCTTCACTGTAACGGTGACGATGTTTTTCGCACGACTGTTGACGGTTTTGTCAATGAGTTTAAGGATGCAGACGGCAATCCAATTCCTTTTGCGGTTACATTCGGAAATCACGATTATGAAGTGAACTATCACGATACACAAAAAACTCAAAATATTTCTCTTAAAGAGCAGTATGAATATTACCTTTCCAAAGGTGCGGTAGAACTCAAACAAAACGGGCTTGATACATCGGCAGTTGCAACGGCAACCTCCGACAACTCCGCCACGCTTTGGGGTACGGGATATATAGATGTATATACAAATGACGGCTCAAAGGTCGCCCGCCGTGTTATTCTTCTTAACACAGGTTCGTATGATAACGATGTAATTAACAGAAATAAATTTGCAAGAGTCGGCTATAATGTTGAAACATGCGAAGAAGAAAGTTACGCCAATGTGGTTTCCGCCGTAAACACCTGGACAAATGCGGTAAACGGTGCAGGTGAAAAAATCAAATGCATTGTTTATCAGCATATCGCTTTGCAGGAAGTGTATCTCGGAGATGCTCCTGAAAACTCAATTCTTACAAAACCCACCGTATCGGGCAGTATAACACACGCTTGTTATAACTCCATAAACAATAATACAATTACGGTAAATCCCGACGGGAGTTCAGGCAGAAGGCAGTATGTTGTAAGCACAACTAACCCGACATTAACGGGCACTTTTGACGAAGCGCCGAAATGTTCATACAACAGCACAAAAGATTTGTTTATCGCACTCGCAAAAGACAATGTAATCGGCGTATTCTACGGTCACGACCACGGCAATACCGTGAG
>JAZUHA010000278.1:0-2531 GCA_045641485.1 Acutalibacteraceae bacterium | reverse complement strand
TTTCTTCAATACACTTTATAAGAGCACTCAACCTGTCCGCCGCTTTAACGAGAGGCAAAAGTTCTTCATCACCTTTTCCCGTGAGTGAAGCGTAAAAATCGCCTTTCAGGTCATCGGGAAGCATTGAAACAAGTTTTTCGGTAGCTTTTTCCTCTACACCCTTAAACGCCTCCAAAATTTCATTATTCTGATATTTTATCGGCGTGGGCATATCGCCCGTTATAATTTCGTGGGCATCGTGATACAGCCCCAATACTGCGGCACGGTCGGCGTTATAGTTTTTGTTAAACCTTTTGTTGCCTATAAGTGCCAGAGTATTGGCAATAACAGCCACTTCTTTTGAATGTGTGTCAAGGCTGTCTTTTTGGGTATTTCTCATAAGCGCCCAGCGGTCAATGTATTTCATTCGTGAAAGCATTGCAAAAAAACTGTACTGCATTATATTTTCACCTTAAATGTTTTGATTTCAAACGGTTTAAATACTGTTTTTACGGTATTTCCGTCAAATTCCGCTTTTTGTTCTTCTTCCTCAATCATATTGCATTCGCAAACAGATTTAAGAGCATCGCCGAAAACAAGCGTACACGGAGTTTTCTTGTTATGTGCTTCATAAACACGGATAACGATTTCATCCGAATCTTCCGCTTTTTTCACTGTTTCAACAATAACATTTTCTTTATCCGTCTTAACAAATGAATAGTTTTCCGGCAGATTGCCGCCGTGACTTTCGGAATAAACGGCATATACGGGGAAGTTTATATTATACGCTTCTTTATATACTCCGCTTTCCGAAACTCTGCCCTCATGTGGATAAATCGAGAAAGTAAACTCGTGATATTCTCTGTCCTGCTCGTAATTCGGCTCGGTAGCACATCTTAAAAGAGTAGGTCTTATATGACCGTCTTTTATTGATGCACCGTATTTGCAGTCGTTAAGAACTGAAAGACCGAAAGAGTTGTCCGAAAGGTCTGCCCATTTGTGCATAGATGCTTCAAACTGCGCATAATCCCAGGTTGTATTTTCGGTTGTCGTTCTTTCGATATTACCGAACTGAATATCAACCGTCGCTTTTGTCGTATTAACATCTACGGGATAATCGGCTTTTATAATTGCGTGGCGTTCTTTCCAGTCGGTCTTATATTCAACATCAATTCTCTCAAGGTCGTTATAAATAATATAATAAACGGAAAGAACGGAACTTCTGAACTTTTTATCAACTTTATATACGGCACGGACTGCACCTTTTTCAAGAAGAACGGCACCGTCCAAAGTGAAATCCCACGAAAGTTCTTTATAATAACATTTAACATCCCACGCTTCGTAGTGGTGAGATCTGTCCTGATATGCGGTAATTTTACCGAGGACTTCGTTTTCGGGCGCTACGCATCTGCCACTCTTCTTATGAAGAAGTTTACTAATATCATAATCTTCGTTAAATTCAACCGAGAAAAACGGTGTTTCGGCTTTGTTTTCGCAAGCATCGACACAGGGGAATTCGGTTGCTTTAACTTTTCTGACTTCTACCGCTTTATATCCCTTTGCCGGTATTTCGGCAACGAAAACGATTTTACCGTCATAAGTTTTTTGATATGCTACTTCTTTTTCACCGTCAAACAGTGCAAAATCACCGCTTTCGGGAGCATCGCAGACAACCGCATCTTTTCTGTCAAAACCGGTTGTATTGAAAAGAACAAGGCTGTTTTTCTTAAGAGCGATATTTGAAACGAAAGAGCCGAGAGCCTCCCCCGTAATACCGCAACCGCTTTTAAGAACCTGTTCATACTGCAATTTACTGTCGTCATAAACCTCTTTTATTGACGAACCGGGAAGAATATCGTGGAACTGATTGAGAAGCACAAGTTTCCAATCTTCAAGCAATTCATTTTTCGGGTATGCAAATCCCGTTTTATTCTGTGCAAGTGCAGATACGGTTTCCGCATCCATAAGAAGACATTCTGTTTTTCTGTTGTACTTCTTATTTCTTGCCTGCGCAGTTAAAGTACCTCTGTGGTATTCAAGATAAAGTTCACCGCACCATGTCGGGAAATGTGCTTTTTTCGTAACATCGTTTTCTATATGGCGGTAAAAATCAATGGCGGGAGAGATTTTAACAGTCGGACAGCCCTCTATACCTTTGCTCATTCTTCTGCCCTTTTCAATCATACCGTCGGTGGGTCCGCCGCCGCCGTCACCGTGACCGAATGTCACAAGGAAATCGTTGCTGATATCTTTTTGAGAAAATCTTCTGAAACCGCTTACAACGTGGTTCGGGTCAAGCCTTGCGGTGTATGTTGTCTGCCAGTTATCAGAGGGATTTATCTGTTTTTCGTGCTGACACGGTGAGAAGTGCGAAAGAACTTCCGTACCGTCAATACCGCGCCATTTAAAAGTATCATACGGGAATTTATTAAACTCGCTCCAACTGATTTTTGTTGTCATAAAATAATCAAGTCCGCATTTTTTAATAATCTGCGGAAGCGCACCCGAATAACCGAAAACATCGGGAAGCCACATTATTTTATTATCCACAC
>JAZUHA010000277.1:0-4267 GCA_045641485.1 Acutalibacteraceae bacterium | reverse complement strand
ATAGATTTTTTTTAGCCGAAGATTAAAAGGCATATCTTTATCGGTAGTAATTGCACCGTAGCCTATAAGCGATGCTTTATTATTGCCGTAGCGTATAACTCCGCACCCGACAATGGCATAACCGGGGTCTATTCCGAAAATAACCATAACAACACCCACAATCATATACAAACAAACACCCACATTAAATCAGTTTATTATATCACAAACAAGACGGAAATATCAATATATATCGCAGTTTTTTAAAAAAATAATAAATTAACAAAAAAGTATTTGTATTTGCCGATAAATATTGTATAATAGACCTAAATATTGAAAAAGGAAGAAATTTATGTTTGTCGATAAAGCAAAAATATATATAGAAGCGGGAAACGGAGGAAACGGTGCTGTTGCTTTTCACCGTGAAAAATACATTGCCGCAGGCGGTCCCGACGGCGGTGACGGCGGAAAAGGCGGAAACATAGTATTCATAGTTGATGACAGTCTTTCCACCCTCTCCGATTTCAGATACAAGAGAAAATACAAAGCACAAAACGGCGTAAACGGCAAAAGCCGCCGTTGTAACGGCAAACGCGGTGAAGACCTTTATATAAAAGTGCCGAGGGGTACGGTTATAAGGGAAGTAAATTCAAACGCCGTTATGGCTGATATGAGCAAGACGGAAACCTTTATTGCCGCAAAAGGCGGAAACGGCGGTTGGGGTAACCCGCACTTTGCCACGCCCACAAGGCAGGTGCCGAGATTTGCAAAAGACGGTATGCCGGGCGAAAGTTGGGAAGTCACTTTAGAACTTAAAATGCTTGCCGATGTGGGGCTTATAGGCTTTCCGAATGTCGGAAAATCTTCGCTTATTTCCGTTGTAAGCGAAGCAAAACCGATAGTTGCCGATTACCATTTTACCACCCTTACTCCCGTTCCGGGAGTAGTCCGTATGGGTCCCGAAAACAGTTTTGTTATTGCCGATATTCCCGGTATTATAGAGGGCGCAAGTGACGGAGTAGGCTTGGGTCACGAATTTTTAAGGCATATTGAAAGATGCAGACTTTTGGTACACGTAGTTGATGTTGCCGGAAGCGAAGGCAGAAACCCGAAAGAAGATTTTGAAGCCATCAACAGTGAACTCAAAAAATATAATGAGGAACTTTTAAACTACCCCCAAATCGTTGCAGGTAATAAAATCGACTTAGCAACAGATGAGCAAAGGGAAGATTTCAAAAACTTCATTGAAGCAAAAGGCTACAGATATTTTGAAATAATAGCCCCGATTGCCGAGGGCACAAAAGAACTTATTAACGAAGTTGCCGCAGAACTCGCAAAACTTCCGCCCCTTAAAATTTACGAAAGCGAAGAAATTACACCCGATGTGATTTATAAATCTTCCGACAGAAATTACAACATACGCATTGAGGACAATGTTTACATCATAGAAGCCGAGTGGCTTGCAAAAATACTTTCCAAAACGGATTTAGACGATTACGAATCTTTACAGTATTTTCAGAATGTTTTACAGACAAGCGGTATAATCGACTCGCTTAAAGAAAAAGGCATAAACGAAGGCGACACGGTAAGCATTTACGATTTGGAGTTTGACTATGTTCCCTGACCTGACTTTACAAGAAAAAAAATTATCCCCCGAAGAAGCAAGAATGTACAGTCCTTTAACCCTTGCATTTTTAGGCGATGCCGTGTACAGTCTGCTTGTAAGAGAAATGCTCTCGCTTTACGGCAACAAACCCACGGGAAAATTACACGCCGATTCAATAAAACTCGTAAATGCCGCTTTTCAGGCGGAAATGGTCAAACTGCTTTTACCGAGTTTAACGGAAGAAGAAACTGCGATTTTCAAAAGAGGCAGAAACGCCCACAGCGCACACTCACCGAAAAATCAGAGCGAAGTGGATTACAGATACGCCACGGGGCTTGAAGCACTTTACGGCTATCTTTACCTTTGCAAAAATAATGAAAGAATTGAAGAGATTTTTAATATAACCACAAAAAAGACATATAGCGAACTCTGTAATAACTAAAATCCCGAAAGGAACAAATTATGGCAGTTGTAAAAAAAGAAAACATACGGAATTTTTCTATTATTGCACACATCGACCACGGCAAATCCACACTTGCCGACAGACTTCTTGAACTCACCGATTCCGTATCGAAAAGAGAAATGGAAGACCAGCTTCTTGACGATATGGAACTTGAAAGAGAAAGAGGCATTACAATTAAAGCCCACGCCGTAAAACTTGACTACAATGCGGTTGACGGCAAAAAATACGAACTCAACCTTATTGACACTCCCGGTCATGTTGACTTTAATTATGAGGTTTCCCGTTCTCTTGCCGCCTGCGAAGGTGCGGTGCTTATAGTTGATGCTTCGCAGGGTATTGAAGCGCAAACACTTGCAAACACATATCTTGCTCTTGACCACAATCTTGAACTTGTGCCGGTTATAAACAAAATAGATTTGCCCTCTGCGGACCCCGACAGAGTCTGCAACGAAGTTGAGGAAGTTATCGGTCTGCCGTGTGACGAAGCACCGAGAGTTTCCGCAAAAACCGGACAGAATGTGGAACAGGTTCTTGAACAAATAGTTAAAACCGTTCCGGCTCCGAGCGGTGACGACGGTGCACCGTTAAGAGCATTGATATTTGACTCTGTTTACGACAATTACAAAGGCGTTATTGTTTATGTAAGAATAGTTGACGGAACAATAAAGCCCGGCGATACATTGCGAATGATGGCAACCGGTGCCGAATTTACCGTAGTTGAAACGGGTTATATGAGGGCGACTTCACTTGACCCTCAGGAAAAACTCTGTTCCGGTGAAGTAGGATATATTACCGCTTCCATTAAAACGGTAAGCGATGCCCGTGTGGGTGATACCGTAACACTTGCCGACAACCCTGCAAAAGAGCCTCTCCCGGGTTACAGAAAAGTTACTCCCATGGTATTCTGCGGTATTTACCCTGCCGACGGTGCAGACTATGAAAATCTTCACGAAGCACTCGAAAAACTTCAATTAAACGATGCTTCGCTCTCCTATGAGCCGGAAACTTCCGGTGCTTTGGGCTTTGGTTTCAGATGCGGTTTTTTGGGACTTCTTCACCTTGAGATAATACAGGAACGCCTTGAAAGAGAATACGACCTTGACCTTGTTACAACCGTTCCGAGCGTTATTTACAAAATCCATCTTACAAACGGAGAAGTTGTTGAAATAGACAACCCAACGCACTACCCGGACCCCGCAACAATAGACTACTGCGAAGAACCGGTAGCCGATGCACACATCTACTCCCCGCCCGATTATGTGGGTGCTATTATGGATTTGTGCCAGGAGCGCCGCGGAACATTTAAAGATATGACTTATCTTTCCGCTGACCGTGTTGAACTTAAATACGATTTACCGCTTAACGAGATAATTTACGATTTCTTTGATGCACTCAAATCACGAACCAGGGGTTATGCTTCGCTCGATTACGAAATTTCACAGTACAAGCGTTCCAATCTTGTTAAACTCGATGTTCTTCTTAACGGCGACGGCGTCGATGCTTTAAGTTTTATCGTTCATTCGGAAAAAGCATACGGCAGAGCAAGAAAGATTGCCGAAAGACTTAAAGACAACATTCCGAGACAGATGTTTGAAATTCCGATACAGATTGCAATAGGCGGAAAAGTAATTGCAAGAGAAACTGTTAAGGCTATGCGTAAGGATGTTCTTGCAAAGTGCTACGGCGGTGACATCACAAGAAAAAAGAAACTTCTTGAAAAACAAAAAGAAGGTAAAAAACGAATGAGGTCATTCGGTACGGTAGAAGTTCCGCAGGAAGCGTTTATGGCGATACTTAAACTTGATGATGACAAGTAGTTTTTAGTTTTTAGTTTTCAGTTTTCAAACTGAATAACCGGAAGTTTATTCTCCGATATTTACCTTTTTTTCAGTGAGGAATTAGGAATGAGGAGTGAGGAATTTCGGGGCTTCGCCGAATTATATATTACATTGCGAATAACCGGAAGTTTGTTCTCCGATGTTTACCCTTTTTCAGAGTGGAGTGTGGCTTCGCAAGTGTGGAGTGTGGAGAGTGAAGAGTGGAGTTTCGGGGCTTCGCCGAATTGTATATTACATTTTGAATAACCGTTACTTCATTCTCCGATATTTACCCTTTTTTCAGTGAGGAATTAGGAATGAGGAGTGAGGAATTTCGGGGCTTCGCCGAATTATATCACATTGTGAATAACTGTTAGTTCACACTTTCATATTTTATTTTTC
>JAZUHA010000276.1:0-3684 GCA_045641485.1 Acutalibacteraceae bacterium | reverse complement strand
CCACCATTAAAATGGCGGGAAAAAATTGCTGTTATTCAGTGGATATTATATTATGAAAATAGCCTGCCGTGGTTGTATTACTTTGGCAGACTATTTTTGTAATTCAAAAAAGATGTTTCGTATAACGATACTCAGAATATTTGGTTCATATTTTCCTTTATATTTCCGGTGATGACATTCCATAAAATATTTTTTATCTGAATTATTTCATCTTCATACTTTTGAGTAACATCAACGTTAAAAACCTGTGAATTTTTATATTCTATTTTTTTAATTATTTCGTGTTTTTGTTTTACCGCTTCATATTTTTCATGGGGCTTTCTTCTCATAGATTCTTCAGGGGAAAGCATAAGTTTAATAACCGCATCCGGATATATTTTTTCGGCTTTTTTTATATATTTTTCCTCTGAAACCGCAAATGGAAGAAGAATTTTTTTAAGAAGCTTATTGCCTGTTTTTTTAATAATGCACTCACGGATTTTAGGTCCGTCGTTTATTCCGTAATATTCAGTCTGAGGAAATCTGTCAAATAGGGCTATTCCGCCGTTTTTCGCATATTTCTCAGCTTTTTTAATGCTTTTATATGTGTACACGGCATTTTTTCTGAGGTTTGAAACAGACAGCGCGGCCGCAATTATTTTTAATATCCCGTTCTTTTTTTGCGGAAGACTTTTCAGCAGTTTTTTTTGCAATGAAAAATAATTGTCTCCGCTGCCTAAATAAAAGCTTTTTGCTTCCAGCTTAAATCTGAACCATTTAACAATATCCGATGTGACAGTAGTTTTTCCTGCGCCGTCCTGCCCGATAAAGGCAATCAAAACTCCTTTTTGCTTTAAGTTCTTTTTCACAAAGAAACGGATAGATTTTTTGCTGAGTTTGCGGCAAACCTTGTATTGTATTTTTCTTTTGAGCAACGCAGCTTTTTTATTTTTAATATTAAGCTTAACAAGGCTTTCAATTATCGTTTTTGCCCGGTGAAAATCAACGAAATTCTCCGATACTGCTTCCCATAAAATCTCAGCTTGATTTCTGTCAAGTCCGCAGCGTTGGCAGGCGTCATAAAAGCTGTTTTGAGTAACATTCTTTTTAAGGTAATCCAGATTGTTTTTGATTTTTTCTTTACTTGTAACTGCTCCGCAGTAAACTCTGCAAATAAAGATAATCAGTTCCATTGACGGTTCCTGCAATTTACAGTTTTCACGCACAATGTATTTATCAAAGCATTTTTCATAGTGAACAAAAGTATATTCATTAAGCAGACTGCTTCCGAATATCGCCTTGAAATGAATGTGAAGATGAAGAAGCTTACCCGTAGTACTGTCCATACCTATCCAATCCTCAAAAAAACTTCTTTGAAGATACTTCTGAGTGTACGGATTTATAAAATTTAATGAGTCAAGAATGTTATGAAGCTGTTCTATGTCGTCAATATGAACAAGCAAATCAATATCGCCGATTCCGTTGAATCCGTCTTCGAAATGATTGTTCCCTTTCCAGTGAACGTATCTTATTTTGCTGTCATTCAGCCTTTTAAGCAGGTTTACAGAAATATCAAGCATAATTAAACTACTTCCTTAATAAATTTCTGAACTGCAAAATATCTTCCTTTTGTATTAAAAGAATCTTTGCAGGGGATTGCTTTGTATCTTTAATGAAATATATCAGAAAACTGAGTCCGCATACGGAATATGAAATCGTTGAAGCAAGTGCGGCTCCGTTGATTGACATTTTCTGAATAAAGAAATAATTGAGAATAACATTTATTACGGCAGATGCAAAAAGCATTACAAAGTTTATGTTTTTATGACCGTTTACAACATTGTAGGCGTATATCATTTTATAAAAAACCATTCCCAGAACACCAAGGGAAATATTAAGAAATACCTGATATGCTCCCGCATATTCACTGCCGAAAATAAGGTTGATAAGCATTCTGCCGAATATAGCCATTCCGATAATACAGCCTGCAGTAATCCACAAACTGATTCTTGTGATTTTGCATACTTCATCCGAGGTTCTGCCCTTTGCCAGTTTGCCTGTGAGAATGTCTTTAAGAGCGTCGGGAATCATCCACAGTTTCTGAGCCAGCATAACGCCCAGTGAGTACACTCCTATTTCCGCTTTTGTTATATCCATTCTTTCAAGCATTATAATATCCATTTTGTAATTAATTTACATAAGAATAAGGGTCAGCATTGGAACAAAACCGTATTTAATATATTTCCATATGCCTTTAAAAGTGGGTCGTATGCGGTGCAGGGGAACACGAATATTTCTTAACGCCAAGAGAAAGGAAAATGCCGTTCTTGTTATAAGAAATAAAATGCAGAAAAAATAATTTGCTTCTGTGAAAATCATAAGCACCGAAAGAAAAGCAATGTCAAAAAGCTCAACAATCACCTGGGTGATGTTCATGACTTTTGGGTTTTCAATCATCACAAGGTAGTTGAACTGCCTTGTACCTACCATCAGCGGAACACATACCGTTACAACGCAAATGTTAGCGGTGGGCTTTGCGATAATAATAAATGCGGCGGCAATTAAACTGTAAATCAGGAAAAGGCCGGAAACATTGTTTATAAACTCATTATACCTGTTTCCTTTCAGTGTTTTTTTGAAAAACGGATATGCCTGGTAAATTCCCAGACACATTACCATCATTATTATTTCGGAAAAATTATTTATTACCGATGCCACACCACGAAGCTCCGCACCCAGATAGCGACTGTAAAGTACGGTATAAATAAGTCCTGTCGCAACAGATATTATTTTTGTTATAACCGAAAACGAGTATGCGTTGCCGGTAAGCTTTTTTATAAAATTCATTTATTCCACCTGTTGAACATTTTTAGTAATAAAATCAAATATTTCCGCAACACTTTTATCTTTTGAACAAAGCGTGCTGACTTTAATGTACGGACTGTATTTTTCCACCGTTGACGTCATCGTTTCCATTATGTGGCGTTGAGAATCCATTACTCTGTATGCCTCATTTTGAGGCAGAAAATAAAGTCTTATGCGATTACCTCTTTGTTTGACTGCTGAAAACAGCTTTTTATTGTCGGGATTGTCTGTGTAAACAAAGAGAAGTTCATTTTTAAAATGACTGCAAAAATAATATGTAATTTTTTCTCCGTATTTTGTGTTTTTTTCATCATCCCATAAAGCTGACACAATATTCTGGACTGCTCCGTGGTCATTTAAATAAATGCAGTATGTACTGTCATTTCTGCAAAACATATATCTTAAATAAATACAACAGAAAAAGTATAGCACTTTTATATCGTATTTTTGTTTATGCTTCTTCTTTAAAAAAAGAGGGATAAGCAGAAAAAAGAATTTGATAAACTCAATTGTAAAAACATAACGCAAGATTTTGCTTTTTTTGATTTCTTTGCAGTATTTCATTATGTCAACAGATTGTTCGCACTGCTGCAAAAGCTCTCTGATACTTGTGCTTTTTCCTGAGCCTGGCAATCCGTAAAATTCAACAATCATATATTATCACCTGTTATTATATATTTAAGTGATTTCCCAATACGGTATAATGAATTAGCAATAAAACATTACCGAAAAAAGTATTTTTCATAAATATAATAACACAAGAAGCAGAAAAAAACAAGTAATAGTGAAATATGCAGAGAAAAATGGTTTTGAATACTGCAAAATTTTCTAAATGCTACG
>JAZUHA010000275.1:0-5958 GCA_045641485.1 Acutalibacteraceae bacterium | reverse complement strand
AACGGTATTATGAATAAGGTTATTTCTTTTTTACTCTCGTGTATTATGTGGGTTTTGTCTTTTTTCGGAATAGGAATTAAAAATGAAGCAAAACTCGAAAAAGTGTTTGACTATGTTTACGATTTAGGTACATACACATCTCTTGATGCGGAGGCTGCAGATGCTTATTTTGCAAAAGAGTATGACGATTGGGGCGGAAAATGTACTGCTATAGAAAAAACTCTCGGTGACGGAACTGTTCTTGTCGGCAGAAATATGGATTTAAATATCAGTAATAAAGCGGCATATATTTACCGTACAAAATTAAAAGGCTGTTACGAAACATTAAATTTAACATATACTTTCCGTGATGTTTCACCCGATAACGATATAATCGAAAAAGAGGGTATTACGGATGAGTTCAGAAAGCTCGTTCCTTTTATGGCGGATGATGTTCTTAATTCAAAAGGACTTTATATCGAAATAAATATGCGTGAAGGCGAAAAATATGAAGACGGAACTGCAAAATTCTCCTGTTCCGGAACAAATCCCGCTTCGGATAAAAGAGTTTATATGTTTGAACTTCCCCGTTATGTAGGTGAAAACTGTGCAACGGTAGATGAAGCAATCGAATATGTAAAAAGCCTTGATGTTTATTCAAAAGACGGTTATTGGAATTATGCGTTTCTCATTGCCGATGCCACAGGTCATTACGGTGTTCTTGAATTTGCAAAAAATAAAGTAATCTGGAATGATTATCAAAAAGCCCAGACTAATTTCTATATTGATGAAGAAATGGCTGCGATACAGGATTATAAAGAGGGTGTCGGCAGATACAATACGGTAATGAACGGAATAGACGGCGTAAACAGTGAAGAAGATATGTTTGAACTTATGAAAAGCGTAAACTATTTCAGTTTTTATTCACCGTATACCTGTAAATTCGATGTAAGGTCGGAGTGTGTCGGCGACGGATTATCATACGAAACCCTTATGAAACCGGAACTTGAAGATTATATTCTCGGCCTTGTCGCACAACAGGGAGATTATGTAAAATCTCTTTCAAGAGAAGAACAGCAAAATGCAAACGAATATTGGGAATCGTCATTTACGGAAGTAGTTAATTGCAGTGAAAAAACGATTTTGGTAAGATTTTTTGAGAATGATGAAAAGGTTATAAAACTCGGATTTCCCGAATGCCCTTTTTGTTGCGGGAAATAATGAATAATCACCTTAACCTGTGGTCATAAAGTAATAATATCGTAATAGTAAGATTAATTTTGCGTGAAAGGTAAGTGAATATGGCAAAATCATCACAGAAAGCACCCAAAGAATACGGCAACGACAGTATTTCAAAATTAAAAGGTGCAGACAGAGTCCGCAAACGCCCTGCCGTTATTTTCGGCTCGGACGGTATAGAGGGTTGTGAACATTCCGTATTTGAAATTATTTCAAACTCCATAGATGAGGCTCGTGAGGGCTACGGAAATAAAATCACGGTAACGAAATTCCTTGATAATTCAATAGAGGTAAAAGACCTCGGCAGAGGAATACCCGTTGATTACAATACAAAAGAGGACTGCTATAACTGGGAACTTGTTTTCTGCGATTTGTATGCGGGCGGAAAATACGATACAAATAACGGCGGAAGTTATGAGTATTCACTCGGTCTTAACGGTCTCGGACTTTGTGCCACACAGTACGCTTCGGAGTATATGGAAGCGGAAATTCACACCGGCGGATATAATTACGAACTTCATTTTAAACACGGCGAAATAGACGGAGAAATGAAAAAAACGCCGTATGATAAAAAAGACACAGGCTCACGGATAAAATGGAAACCCGACCTTGATGTTTTTACGGAAATTGATATTCCCGTTGAATTTTTAAAAGAAACGTTAAAAAGGCAGTCTGTCGTAAACAACGGTGTAAAATTTATTCTTAAAAATCAACTTACCGAAACAAAGTTTGAAACTTTTGAATATTGTTACGAAAACGGTATCGTAGATTATGTTGGTGAGTTTATAGGTGATGACGGGCTTTCTTCCGTTCAGTTCTGGCAGGCAGACAGAAAAGGCAGAGACCGTGAAGATAAGGATGACTATAAATTAAAAATGAATATTGCTCTTTGCTTTTCAAATAAAAAGCAGTTAAAAGAGTATTATCATAACTCAAGTTTTCTTGAGCACGGCGGTGCTCCCGAAAAAGCCGCAAGAAGCGCTTTCGTTTCGCAGATTGATAACTATTTAAAGCAAAACGGAAAATATCTTAAAAACGATTCAAAAATCAGTTTTCAGGATGTTGAGGACTGCCTTGTACTTGTAATTTCCTCTTTTTCCACACAGACTTCTTACGAAAATCAGACTAAAAAGGCGATTACAAATAAATTTATACAGGATGCCTTAACGGAATTTATTCGCCATCAACTTGAAGTATATTTTATAGAAAACAAACTTGAGGCAGATAAAATCTGTGAGCAGGTACTTATAAATATGCGTTCCCGTGTAAAAGCGGAATCAACAAGGCTCAATCTTAAAAAGACGCTTTCAACATCAAACGATATGACGAGCAGAGTTGAAAAATTTGTTGATTGCCGCAGTAAAAATGTTGAAGAACGGGAAATATTTATAGTAGAGGGTGATTCGGCTCTCGGTGCCTGCAAGCAGGCGAGGGATTCTTCTTTTCAGGCTGTTATGCCGGTAAGAGGTAAAATTCTTAACTGCCTTAAAGTTGAATACGATAAGATTTTTAAAAGCGATATTATTGTTGACCTTGTAAAAGTTCTCGGTTGCGGAGTGGAAGTCAAAACGAAGCAGAATAAAGAACTTTCGCTTTTCAGTATGGAAAACCTCAGATGGAATAAGATAATAATATGTACCGATGCCGATGTTGACGGCTTCCATATAAGAACGCTTATTTTAACGATGATATACCGTCTTATGCCGTCGCTTATTTATTCAGGCAAAGTGTATATTGCGGAATCTCCGCTTTACGAAATCACTTCAAAGGGCGAAACATGGTTTGCATATACCGAAAAAGAAAAGGCGGCTGCACTTTCCGAAATCGGCAATGCAAAATACACTATTCAGCGTTCAAAGGGACTCGGTGAAAACGATGCCGATATGATGTGGCTTACCACAATGAATCCCAAAACACGCCGTCTTATAAAAATCAACCCCGACGATATGGAGGATATAATAGCCGAAAAATTCGATTTGTGGCTCGGCGACAATCTTCAGGGTAGAAAGGATTATATCGCAGAAAACGGGTCTATGTACCTTGACCTTGCCGATATTTCATAAAAACTATGGCAAAAAGAAAAAAAGAACCGGAAGAAATTAAAAACGAAGTAAATACCAATGCACATATATTAGGTGCCGGCGAGGTTGCACAGCAGTATATAACCGATACCCTCGAAACAAACTTTATGCCGTACGCCATGAGCGTTATTGTTTCCCGTGCCATCCCGGAAATAGACGGATTTAAGCCGTCTCACCGTAAACTCCTTTATACTATGTATAAAATGGGACTTATAAACGGCGGCAGAATAAAATCTGCAAATATCGTGGGCAGAACAATGCAGCTTAATCCGCACGGTGATGCCGCAATTTACGATACGATGGTGCGTCTTTCAAAGGGTAACGAAACACTTTTACACCCGTATGTAGACAGTAAAGGTAACTTCGGCAAAGCGTATTCCAAAAATATGGTATATGCCGCTTCACGTTATACGGAAGCAAAACTTGAACCTATCTGCAACGAACTTTTCGGGGATATAGATAAAGATACGGTTGATTTTGTCGATAACTACGACAGTACAATGAAAGAGCCGACTCTTTTGCCGGTAAAGTTTCCGAGTGTGCTTGTTAATATGAATACGGGTATCGCCGTAGGTATGGCAAGTAATATCTGTTCATTTAATTTAAACGAGATATGCGATACAACAATAGGAATAATCAAAGATGATGATTTTGATGTGTTTGAAACATTAAAAGCCCCCGATTTTATCGGCGGCGGTCAGATAGTATATGACAGAGCCGCACTTGAAAATATTTACGGTACAGGCAGAGGCTCAATAAAAGTCAAGGCAAAATATACCTACGATAAATCGGCAAACTGTATTGATATAACGGAAATTCCGCCGACGACAACAAGTGAAGCGATAATAGAAAAAATCATTGAAAAGGTTAAATCGGGCAGTATAAGAGAAATAAGCGATGTGCGTGACGAAACCGATAAAAGCGGTCTTAAAATAACCGTTGACCTCAAAAGGGGAACGGACCCCGACAAACTTATGAAAAAGCTTTATAAAATGACTCCGCTTCTCGATTCTTTCGGCGCAAACTTTAATGTGCTTGTTGCAGGCTCTCCCCGTGTTATGGGTGTTAAGGAAATACTCGGAGAGTGGATAGCATTCAGAACGGAATGTATAAACAGGCGTGTTTTCTTTGACCTTTCAAAAGCAAAAGATAAACTTCATCTTCTTCTGGGACTTAAAAAAATACTTCTTGATATTGATAAGGCAATAAAAATCATAAGAAATACCGAAGAAGAATCAGAGGTTGTTCCGAACTTGATGATTGGATTCGGTATAGATGAAATCCAGGCGGAGTATGTTGCGGAGATTAAACTCCGTCACCTCAATAAAGAATATATCCTCAAAAGAATTGAAGATATCGACAGTTTGAAAAAAAGTATAGAAGATATGGAAGATATTCTTTCAAGTAAATCAAGAGTAAAAAAGATAATAATAAAAGAACTTACCGAAATTAAAGAAAAATACGGTAAGGAAAGAAAAAGCGAGATTGTTTACGAATCGGACGAAGAAGATGTTGTCGTTGACGAAGTTCCCGATTATCCCGTAACACTTTTCTTTACGGAGGCGGGTTATTTCAAAAAAATCACACCGCAGTCGCTTCGTATGAGCGGTGAACAGAAACTTAAAGAGGGCGACAGGCTTGTATTTACCGCCGAAAGTTCAAATAATAAAGATTTACTGTTCTTTACCGATAAATGTCAGGTGTATAAAGCAAAAGTAAGTGATTTTGAAGACGGTAAAGCAAGCGTACTCGGTGATTTTATACCGTCAAAACTTGACTTTGAACCTGATGAAAAGCCTTTGTATATGGCTGTTACAGACGATTATTCGGGATATATGCTGTTCTTCTTTGAAAACGGCAAACTCTCTAAAGTTTCAATGAAAGGCTACGAAACAAAAACAAACCGCAAAAAACTTATTAAAGCGTTTTCCGATAAATCTCCGGTTTGCACAATGTTTTATGTTAAAGAAGATGCGGAGTTTGTTCTTACTTCCACTGCGGGCAGACTTTTGCTTGTCAATACCGGTGCCGTTTCTCTGAAGACATCGAAAGATACAGCCGGAGTAAATGTTATGACGCTTAAAAAGTATCATAAAGTTCAAAGTGTAAGACTTTATAAAGAGGGCGAATTCTCCAAACCTCACCGCTACAGAACAAAAAGTCTTCCGGCGGCGGGCGCAACCCTCAGTGCGGAGGACAGCGGCGAGCAACTTTCACTTATGTAAAAAATCGGGACTGTTGCACGTTCAAATGCAAAAGCAACAGTCCCTTGCGAATAAACTGCGGAAAAACCGCACCAAACGCAAACTTTTTTATGTTTATTCGCTGAAAATATTATATCCTGAGTATAACTATATATTCATTATGCAATAAAAATAAAAAAAATCAAAAAAATGCAAAAAAAGACTTGCATTTTATATCTGATTGTGGTAATATAATCGGGCGTTGAGCGACAACGACACACTTAACCGAAAGGAATGTTTGTAAATGCTTTGGTATCAGTATGTTATCGGTGCCTTTCTTATTGTAATATCTATCGCTATCGTAATACTTGTTATGCTTCAGCAGAGCAAACAGGAAGGTCTTTCCGGTGCCATTGCAGGCGGCGCAGAGACTTTCTTCGGTAAGAATAAGGGCAGAACTCTTGAAGCAAAACTTG
>JAZUHA010000274.1:0-2291 GCA_045641485.1 Acutalibacteraceae bacterium | reverse complement strand
ATACTTTCAGAGGGACCATCGATAAATTCAAGCGAGTTTATCTTTTTGTTCCATTCAATGACAGTATTTCTAGCAGCAATTTGAAAAATAATTCTGATATTTTCATTTCGTTTAGGGCTAAAAATCTTAAACATTTTTGCTGTCTCAGACTCAATTGCTTCCGGTAATATTCTATATCCCAAGATTGCATTTATAAGTGCAGACTTGCCCGCACTATATACGCCAGCAAAACAAAGACTAACATTGTTATCGCCTAAACTATTGATTTTTTCCTTTATATCCTCAACTTCATTATGAATTCTTTCCGCAAACTTTTGAGCACTTTCCCTAACCTTTGCGTTTGATACAGAAGGAATATTAAACAATTTCTTTTCATGAGTTGATAAAATGGCTGAAGCTTCCTCACCATATGCTCTAACTTTTTCGAAAGTTTCGGTCATACTTGGAAGTTCAGCTAGCAATGTTGCTGATACTTCGCACTTTTTTTCAGGTTCTTCATTGTAGTGCTCTACCATTTGAACAAAATCCTCATAATCAAGCTTAGTAGTTGTAACCCTTATATCAACATTCTTTAATCCATCGAATGCAATAGCAATATCATCAAAGAACTCATTTCCATGATCCTGTAACACAAATTTTCCTTTCTTTTGAGTCATATACTTTCTTAACTTACTATCATTTCGAATGGCTATTTCTTTATTATCCTGATAACGATGAAATTCAACTTCTTTTTTTGCAGGATGATACTTCATTGTTAAAAATTGGTTACTCATTTTTATTTACCTCCACAAATGTGTTTCACTTTCTCCCCCTGTGCTCCGAGCCACATCATAAGCCCGTTGCCATAGGATTCGGCGGTTATAGTATAAACGCCGTCTTTTTGGGATATGACCTTTGCCGTGGGAACCTTATCGAGCATTGCTTCAAGCACGCCCGTATACTCGAATGTGACTTTTTTCAGCTCGCCCGAATACATAAACTGAATACGCTTGCGGAATTCGCCGTCTTTAAAGCGGTCTTTATACGGCACTTCAAATACTTCACCCGTCGGTTTAATATTCGTCATACGGTCTATACGGTAAATTATCGGGTAATCGGTTTTACCGTCACCGTCAAAAACAAGGCAGTAAAAATAAAATTCAGAAAACAGTATGCTTACAGGTTTCATTCGCTTGTGACTTTTCTTTCCGTCCTGGCGTATATAATCAAATTCAATCATTTTATGAGAGGCTATGTACTGCGAAAGAATCCATATAGGATTTAAAAGTTTTTTCCCGTGCTTAAGCGGAACATAATTAAAATACTCGTTTCGTATAATATCCTCCGCAATTTTTCTGTCACCGGGAGAAATCTGCACAACAAGTTTTTCAATTAACTGCGACAGTTCATCTTTACAAAAAGCCCTGCTTTCAAGAAGAATTTTGCAAAGCGCCAGTGCCTCCTCATTAGTCAGCCACTCCCGTTCAAGACGAACAAGTGAATAGCAATTTTCCGCTTTGCTGTATTGTATTGTTACTTCACCTTCGGAAAAATGCGTTTCTTCAAGATACGCTCTTAAATCGTCAATATCCCGTTGAATGCTTTTTAAAGAAACTCCGTACTCCGAGGCAAGCTGTTCTTTGTTCAATTTTTCGCCTCTGTATAGGCGTTCGTAAATATTAAGAAGCCGAAAGCCTTTATTACTCCCGAAATCAAATTCACAATCCAAACAGTGTCACCTCAAGTTATATATTACTGAAACACAACAAAAAAGTCAATTATCTTGATTAAATTATTTGCCTAATATCACTAATATCACGCTTAATACAATACAAATGGTCAAAACTATTGCAAAACACATTGAAATGTGGTTTAATAAAAGATAACACAAACGCACGGAAGAATCTAATAAAAACTTCAAAAAGTACAGGAGGGATTGTAATGTTAAAAATTGTTATTATCGGTTACGGAAGAATTGCACAAAACCACATCGGAGCAATAAATCAGCTTAACGATGTGGAGATAGCGGGTATCTGCGACCACAGTGCACCCAAAATGGAAAAAGCTGCAAAAGAACTCGGCTGCAAGACCTATACAGACTGTCAAAAAATGCTTGACGAATTAAAACCCGATGCGGCTGTTATCTGCGTACCCACATTTGTTCACGAGGATTATGTAAAAATATGTGCCGAAAGCGGTGTTGCCGTACTTTGCGAAAAACCTCTTACAAGAACAACCGGTGCCTGCAGGCGTGTGGTTGATACGGTAAAAAACTCAGGCATAATTTTTATGACGGCACAGGTAGTCCGTTT
>JAZUHA010000273.1:0-2514 GCA_045641485.1 Acutalibacteraceae bacterium | reverse complement strand
TACTGTAATTAAATTAAGTCAGGAGGATTCTTATGGGTGGATTTTTAGGTGCGGTATGCAAAAAAGATGTGATGAGCGATGTGTTTTTCGGAACGGATTACCATTCTCATTTGGGAACCAAAAGTGCGGGACTTGCCGCATACTGCGAAGAATTAGGGTTACAAAGGAAAATTCACGGTATTTCCAATACCCCTTTCCGCACACAGTTTGAAGGCATATTGGAAGAAATGCACGGCACTGCCGCAATAGGTTGCATTAACGATACAGACCCTCAGCCGCTTGTTGTCCGTTCTTCATTCGGAAGTTTTGCAATTATGACTGTCGGGATTATCAACAATAAAGAAGAATTGATTGACGAATACTTCAGTTCCTGCAAAGGTCAGTTAAATGCAACAAGCAGCGGTATGATAAACACCACGGAACTTATTGCCGCATTCATAAACAGTAAAAACAATATTGTTGACGGCATACGGTATGCCCAGGAAAAAATTAACGGAACGGCACTTATAGTTATACTTACCGAAAGAGGAACTATTATTGCCGCAAGAGATTATTACGGCAGACTTCCGGTTTGTATCGGAAAAAGAGAAGACGGGTACTGCGTTTCGTTTGAAAATTTTGCTTATCAAAAACTCGGATATGCAGATGAATACAATTTAAAGCCTGCCGAAATTGCGGAAATCACGGCGGAAAAAATCACGGTACTTGCAGAGGGTAAAGAAAATAAGAAAACATGCACATTTTTGTGGTCATACTTCGGTTTTCCGTCTTCGGTATACGAGGGCGTAAATGTTGAAGCAATGCGTTGCCGAAACGGTGTGATTTTAGCGGAAAACGATATAAAGAACGGCTGTTTGCCCGATGTTGATTATGTCGCAGGCGTTCCGGATTCGGGTACACCTCATGCAATAGGATATTCAAACCAAAGCCACATTCCTTTTGCAAGACCTTTTATCAAATACACTCCCACATGGCCGAGAAGTTTTACGCCGACAAGCCAGAAAGAACGAAACCGCATAGCCAAAATGAAACAGATTCCCGTCACCGAACTGATTAAAAACAAAAAACTGCTGTTCGTTGACGACTCCATTGTGCGTGGTACTCAAATCAGAGAAACAGTAGAATTTCTTTACGAATGCGGTGCAAAAGAAGTACATATGCGTTCTGCATGCCCTCCGATTATGTATGGTTGCAAATTTTTGAATTTCTCCCGTTCAACCGGTGATATGGAACTTTTGACACGCAATGTCATTATGGAACTTGAGGGAAAAGAAGGTATGAAACATCTCACCGAATACAGTGACCGTAATACCGACAGAAACCGCAAATTAAGAGAAGCGATTTGCGAAAAACTTCATCTTGCTTCCCTTGAATTTCAAACTATAGAAGGGTTGCAAAAAGCAATCGGCATAGGTAAATGCGATTTATGTACCTACTGCTGGGACGGAAAGGAATAAATTATGACTGAAAATTCAAGCTCAAAAGCTTACGCCGAAGCAGGCGTTGACATTACCGCAGGCTACCGTGCGGTAGAACTTATGAAAAAACATATTGCCGAAACGGTTACACCCGGAGTTTGCTCCGGCATAGGCGGTTTCGGCGGATTGTTCGCACTCGATGTTGACGGCATGAAAAAACCGGCTCTTGTAAGCGGTACTGACGGTGTGGGAACAAAATTAAAACTGGCATTTTTAATGGACAAGCACGATACAGTAGGTATAGACTGCGTTGCCATGTGCGTTAACGATGTAATATGCTGCGGTGCAAAACCGCTCTTCTTCCTTGACTATATTGCTTGCGGTAAAAATGTTCCCGAAAGAATTGCAGATATCGTTAAAGGTGTTTGCGACGGCTGTGTTCAGTCGGGCGCCGCACTCATAGGCGGAGAGACAGCGGAAATGCCCGGTTTTTACCCCGAAGACGAATACGACCTTGCGGGTTACTGCACCGGTGTTGTTGACCTCGAAAAAATCATAGACAATAAAACAATGTGCGAGGGAGACGTCATAATAGCACTCCCCTCTTCGGGCGTTCACTCAAACGGATTTTCTCTTGTGCGAAAAGTATTTGATGTGGAAAACGCCGATATTAAAAAGCCTTTAGATGAACTTAACGGTAAATCCCTCGGTGAAACGCTTCTTACACCTACTAAAATTTATGTTAAACCCATTCTTGCTTTACTTGAAAAAGTAACGGTTAAAGGTATTTCTCATATAACCGGCGGCGGCTTTTACGAAAACATCCCGAGAAGCATTCCCGATGGATTCGGTGCTGTTATAGATAAAACCTCTGTTCGTGTATTGCCGATTTTTGATTTAATTGCAAAAACGGGAAATATTACGGAACGAGATATGTTTAACACCTTTAATATGGGTGTCGGTATGAGTGTAGTTGTATCCGAGAAAGATGTAACTGATGCTTTGGATATTTTAAAATCCAACGGCGAAGATGCCTATATTATAGGTAAAATCATAAAGTCAGACGAGAAGATAAAAATATGCTGAATAAAATAAA
>JAZUHA010000272.1:0-8941 GCA_045641485.1 Acutalibacteraceae bacterium | reverse complement strand
AAGACGATAATTAAAGCCAATAAAACAGATAATATTTTTTTCATAAGAAAGCCTCCTGAAAATAATAATCGGTTTGCCCTGCAAAGTCATACTACCATATATACCAAAAAATGTAAAGTGTTTTTGATAATCAAAACCGCTATATACGGTGAATGAACCTGTTGAATATAATTGTAAAAAAACAACCTCTGCACAGTGGGTGTACAAAAGTTGTTTTCCTAATACTGTCATTTATTTTTTCCGCTCGTTACCCCGACACTGTTTCATATCCTTAAGTGCGGTTAACAACCGAAAACCGTATATTGCGGGACGTCGATGGCGCCGTCCCCTACGATATTGTATAATACTTATTGTCGCAACAACTAAAAAACCGAAAACCGAAAACTGTCACCCCGCTATCGGCAAAGATATATGATGTAAGAAATTGTCGAGAGTGGTGCAAGAACAAGGAAACCAACCCGATGGCGTATAAAGATACGCCGATGGGTTGGTTTGACGCAGTTATTGTGCCGCTATCGGCAATTTATCAATATTTGGCTCTTTTTGTATAGCCTGTATGAAGCACTTCGTGTGCCTTGTGACTGCCGGGAGCCTCAAAATACTCTTCGTAAATTCTCTTTACATCTTCATTTTCGTGAGATTTTCTTACGGGGAGATTTTCGTCATCTTTATAAAGACCTGCCGCACGGACTGCACGAACATCAGTAAAGTTACGAACAGAAGCCGGAACTATGGGCTGACCGCCGCCGTTTACACAGCCGCCGGGACAAGCCATAATCTCAATAAAGTCATACTGTTTTTCGCCGGATTTAACCATATCGAGTACCTTTTTTGCATTACCGAGTCCCGATGCTACCGCAACACGAACTTTTACGCCGTCAAGGTCATATTCCGCTTCTTTAACGCCTTCAACACCGCGAACCGCAGTAAAAGCATTGTAATCGGGAAGTTCTTTCTTTGTAACAACTTCATAAGCCGTACGGAGAGCCGCTTCCATAACGCCGCCTGTTGCACCGAAGATTGTACCTGCACCTGAGCCGAGACCGAACGGAGCATCAAATTCCGCATCGGGAATGGCATTAAAGTTGATGCCTGCTTTTTTAATCATTCTTGCAAGTTCTCTTGTGGTAATGGCAACATCAATATCGGGAAGGCCTTTTACTGCCGTATGGTCAACTCTTTCCGCTTCAAACTTCTTTGCGGTACAGGGCATAACGGATACAACGAATATATCCTTGGGGTCAATGCCCTTTTTCTCGGCATAGTATGTTTTGGCTACTGCGCCGAACATACCCTGCGGAGATTTGCAGGAAGAAAGATTCGGAATAAATTCGGGATAATAATGCTCGCAGAACTTAATCCATCCGGGTGAGCAGGAAGTAATGAGAGGAAGATTTTCCTTTTTACCGAATCTGTCAAGGAATTCGGTAGCCTCTTCCATAATTGTAAGGTCGGCGGTGAAGTTTGTATCAAATACACCGTCAAAACCGAGCATTTTAAGTGCGGAAACCATTTTGCCGGTTACAACACTGCCCATTTCCATGCCGAACTCTTCACCGAGGCCGACACGAACAGACGGAGCAGTCTGAACAACAACATGTTTTGAGGGGTCATTAAGAGCATCGAATACTTTCTGAGTATCGTCTCTTTCGGAAAGAGCGCCGGTGGGGCACATATTTATGCACTGACCGCAGGAAACGCAGGCAACATCGCCGAGACCGTACTCAAAAGCAGAACCTATGTGAGTATCAAATCCGCGGGCATTTGCACCGATAACGCTTATGCCCTGAACTTTTTCGCAGGCGGCAACACAGCGGCGGCAAAGAATACATTTTTCATTGTCACGGTACATATGTGTTGCCGTTCTGTCTATAGCATAAGGAACGGTTGCACCCTTAAAAGCGTTTTCGTCTTCTATGCCGTAATCCTTGCAGAGTTTCTGAAGTTCGCAGTTACGGCTTCTTACACAGGAAACGCACTCTTTTTTATGAGTTGAAAGGATAAGTTCAAGAGTTGTTTTTCTTGATGCCACAACCTTGGGTGAATTTGTAAGGACTTCCATTCCCTCATTAACGGGAAATACACATGAAGCAACAAGGCTTCTTGCACCTTTTACTTCCACAACGCATATACGGCATGCGCCGATAGCGTTAATATCCTTAAGATAGCAAAGCGTGGGGATTTCAATTCCTACTGAATGAGCAGCTTCAAGAATGGTGCTTCCGGCAGGAACCTGATAATCTTTACCGTTGAATTTTACATTTACCGTATTTTCCATCATTAGTTCCTCCTTATTTCTTGGAAATTGCTTTGATTTTGCAGTTGCCCATACATACGCCGCATTTTACGCACTTTTCGGGATCGATAACAAACGAAGCAAGCTTATGACCGGGTGCTGTATAATCTGTTCTGCTGATAGCTTCTGCCGGGCAGTTTTTGGCGCAAAGACCGCAACCGATACATTTTTCTTTATCAATGGTAAAGGTAAGAAGATCCTTACATACGCCGGCAGGACATTTTTTATCAACAACGTGGGCGATATACTCATCTTTGAAACGGGTATATGTGGAAAGAACGGGGTTGGGAGCCGTCTGACCGAGACCGCAAAGAGAATTCTCTTTGATGTAGTAGCAAAGCGCTTCCATTCTGTCAAGGTCTTCCATAGTTCCTTTGCCGCTTGTGATTTTTTCAAGAATTTCAAGAAGTCTTCTTGTACCTACACGGCAGGGAGTACATTTACCGCAAGACTCCTCAACGGTGAATTTAAGGAAGAATTTTGCAATATCAACCATACAGTCGCTTTCGTCCATAACGATAAGTCCGCCGGAGCCCATCATAGCGCCTTTTGATGAAAGGTTGTCATAATCAATCTGTTCATCAAGAAGTGAAGCGGGAAGACAACCGCCGGAAGGTCCGCCTGCCTGGGCAGCCTTAAACTGTTTGCCGCCGGGAATACCGCCGCCGATATCATAAATGATTTCACGAAGAGTGGTACCCATGGGAACTTCAACAAGACCGGTATTATTTATTTTTCCGCCGAGTGCGAAAACTTTTGTACCCTTACTTCTTTCGGTACCCATAGCATTAAAGAAATCTGCGCCCTTAAGAATTATCTGGGGAATGTTTGCAAATGTTTCAACATTGTTTTCGGTAGTGGGTTTTGCAAAAAGTCCTTTTACCGCCGGATACGGAGGACGCGGGCGGGGTTCGCCTCTGTTACCCTCTATGGAAGTCATAAGAGCGGTTTCCTCACCGCATACAAATGCGCCTGCACCGAGACGTATATAAAGATCAAAATCAAATCCGGAATTAAATATATTTTTACCGAGAAGTCCGTATTCATGCGCATCATCTATAGCTTTCTGCAAACGCTTAACGGCTATCGGATATTCCGCACGAACATAAACATAACCTTTTGTAGCACCTGTGGCATAACCGCAGATTGCCATAGCCTCAACTATGCAATGGGGGTCACCCTCAAGAACGGAACGGTCCATAAATGCACCGGGGTCGCCCTCGTCGGCGTTACATACAACATATTTCTGGTCGGCTTTGTTTGCAGCCGTAAAACTCCATTTTTTACCGGTGGGAAAGCCGCCCCCGCCACGGCCGCGAAGACCGGAATCCATAACCGTTTTAATAACATCTTCGGGAGTCATTTCCGTCAATGCTTTACCGAGTGCCGCATAACCGTCTACTGCGATATATTCATCAATGCTTTCGGGATTGATAACACCGCAGTTTCTAAGAGCAACTCTCTTCTGTTTTGCATAGAATGTTGTATCGTTAAGTGAAACATTTTCTTTAACAACCGCATCAGAAGCAACATCGCTGTATACAAGGCGTTTTACAACACGACCTTTCAAAAGATGCTCCTCAACGATTTCTTTAACATCTTCGACACCTACATGAGAATAGAAAGTACCGTCGGGATATACTATAACAACGGGACCGAGTGCGCAAAGACCGAAGCAACCGGTTTTTACGACTTTTACTTCTTCTGCGAGGTCAAATTCAGCTATTTTTGCTTCAAATTCGGAAATGAGTTTTGCACTGCCGGATGAAGTACAGCCTGTACCGCCGCAGATAAGTACCTGAGCACGAATCATAATTATTTACCTCCTGTTGTAATTAAATGTTGCTGATTGTATATTCGGAAATTACATTGCCGCCTTTAAGATGCTTTTCAATGACTTCTTTTGCTTTTTCGGCAGTCATTTTAACATAAGTTACCTTAGAGCCGTCTGAAGAATAAACTTCAACAACAGGTTCAAACTGACAAATACCGATACAGCCTGTCTGTGTAACGGTGATTTTATCGGAAAGTCCCTGATTTGCAATTTCTTCAACAAAGGCATTGAGTACGGGACGGGCGCCTGCCGCTATACCGCAGGTTGCCATACCTACAACGACTCTCATATCGCCGCTGCCTTCACGAAGTACAACTTTGTTTTGCATTTTTTCTTTGATTGCCGCAAGTTCTGCCAATGACTTCATAATAAAAATCCTTTCATAAAAAAGTGTATTTATAATTTAATAATTATCTGATTTAAGAATACTGCTCGTTAAGATACTCCTTTATCCAGTTAAGCACCTCTATGTTATCAAGAGGTACATCTCCGAGCACTGCTTTAAGTTCATCTGTATCAAGTGACACATCACCGTTTTTTTTCTTGTGCAAATATATCCAGCGAATCCCGGGACTGCCCTGTATAAGCACGGTAACGGTTGAAACAACATCACCGAGCGGGGTAAAATCAAGATGATTTTTATAAAACAATGCGTATGTGCTTGTCCCGTGCTCGTCGGGAAACAGACTTTCGTGCTTTGATACAATCGAAAACTCTCCGCCTGTCTGTTCGGCGGCAAGTTTGAACAGCGGAATACCGAGACCGACATTTCTTGTGGTACGTGTTGTCGAAAAAGGATCGGTAACGGTTTTTAAAAAGTCTTCTTTCATTCCGCAACCGTTATCCGTAATCCGTATTGACAGCGTTTCGTCATTCTCAATAAGTTCTATACTTACGGTATCGGCTCCTGCTTTTACGGAGTTCATTGCAATATCCAAAATATTTAAAGAGAGTTCTTTCATTTTTCGTTTTTCAGTATCTTAAAAAGTTCGTGTCTTATTTTATCCGAAGAATACGGCTCATCATCTATTTCAAAATAAGCCTCTTTATCTTTTATATCCCATAAAAAATGGGCATCGGAACAAAAAACGGTTGTTTTTTCTTTAATAGCCGGATAAAGTTTTTTATATTCTTCCGCTTTAGCGGCATCGTGCAGTTCAACGCACTCAAACCCCGGGATATCCGGCAGTGTGCCGAGCGTTGCTATGATGCCGTTGGCATCTCTGTCGATATGTGCGGGATATGATATTCCGTTATATTCCGCCGCTAAATGCGGAACATCGTCTACAGGTATATCCGTAGCATTTGACAGAAGAAATTCATCTGTGCCTATGATATTATCGTTTTCGTCGGTTATAAACTGATCACCGAAAATATCCGTTCTGTTCGGTATCTGTATTCTGTGTTTTTTCACAGTTTCACCGAATTTCACGGCATCGCCGAGATTTTCAAAAAGGCATATAATGTGAATATCCTCCGCCGTTGTAAGTTCCATTCCCGCAACGGGTATTATGCCGTTTCTTTTTGCCGCCGCAAAAAATGCCGGACAATTTTCGGTGGTATTGTGATCCGTAAGTGCAACGATATTTAAACCCGAAAGTGTTGCCATACCGGCAATATTGTTGGGCGTCATATCATTATCGGCACATGGCGACAGGCATGAATGAATGTGAAGATCGTAATAATACTTATTCATAATTCAGCCGAAACTATTGCCGCTATCTCAAACGCAGGCAAAGACGATGAAATAATGTTGATATCTTTTGCCCGTGCGGTATCCGTAATATTACTATCGGGAACAACGCCCTCAGCAAGTATTATAACACTTACATCGGCTAACGATGCGACCGCTAAAATATTGATGTTTGTCATTATGGTAATCCACGCATCATCGGCTTTTGCTCTGCCCATTACCCAACTTAACAGGTCGCCGATATAGCCGCCGCAAATCTCTCTTTCAGGAGAGGGCAGGCATATCGCTTCAAATGTATCTTTTTCGGCAAGTTCACTGACTGTCATCTTTGTGCTCCTTTTTATGCTGTAAAACAACACAACGGCTGTCCGGTGATACAGCGCCTTTTACTATGTCCTCCGCAAAAGCTCTGCAGTTGGGAGCACCGCAAGCGCCGCAGTCTATACCGGGAAGCGATTTTCTTATCTGCTCTATCTGTGACATCATTCGCATGGAAACAGCCATATTATCGCTCAGCCTTGAAATCGGCTTGTATTCCGGCAATGAAGTGCAAATAAAATCTTCCGGCACAAAATTATTTTCAATGGAAACGAAATTATTTGACACCGGTATATATTTTTTCAGTTTCTGCAAACGGGTTTTTGCGATAAACGGATTTTCAATCGTCATAATTCCGCCTACGCAACCGCCTGTACAGGCATTGAGTTCAACGAATTCTATCTGCGGTATGTTGCCGTTTTCTATGGATTCAAGCACCTGAATGCAGTTTTCTATACCGTCGGCATAAAGATAATCGTCATTAAGAAGTGCCGCCGACTCGCCACCGGACGAAGCCCAGCCGATGCCTATCTTACCGGTACCTGATGTGACTGACGGATTGTTGCCCGGTTTCATGGTGCTGAGTAACTTAAAGTAAATATCATTTAACGATACAACAACATCTACCTGACTTTTATAATCACCGAAACCGTTTCTTATATAACTCACCTTTGCCGGACACGGCGATATGAAGAAAACACCTATTTCATCTTCATTCAGTTCCGGGTGTTCCCTGCGTGCCTTCTTTTTTGCTTCCGATGCGGCAATTTCCATCGGCGAAAGCAGGGGGAGAATGTTATCTTTCAGATAAGGAAACCTTAAAGAAATCAGTCTTGAAATAACCGGGCAGGCGGAACTGATAACGGGTTTTTTTATTCCGGGTGTTTTTAAAAATATACGTGTATATCCCGAAATAAGTTCTGCGGCTTTTGCCACTTCGTATATTTCATCAAACCCGATATCAATAAGCCCCTGCAAAATGACATCAATATCATCAAGATTTTCAAACTGACCGTAAAGAGACGGAGCCGGCAAAGCAATTTTCCATTTATAATACTGATAATGTTCAAATTTACTGCACATCGCCTTTTTGGCTTTGTGCGGGCAAACTCTTATGCATTCGCCGCAATCTATACATCTCTCGTTATTTATTTCGGCGTGACCGCCGTTTATTCTGATCGCCTCCGTCGGACAGTGCCGTATGCAGGTTGTGCATCCCGTACACTTTTCGACCTCAAGAACGACCGAGTGTGAATAATTATTCAAATAATCACCTTTTAACCGTCAAAGCATTACACACATGGTAATTGTAGTACCCTGACCGACTATCGTATCTATACGCATATCATCCGTATAGCGTTTCATATTGGGCAAACCCATTCCGGCACCGAAGCCGAGTGATCTTACATTGTCGGTTGCAGTGGAATAGCCCTCCTGCATGGCAAGCCCTACATCCGGTATTCCGGGACCGTGATCTTTGAGAACAATAACGATTTTGTCCTCAAAAACATCTATATCAGCTGTACCGCCGCCTGCATGAATAATCATATTTATTTCGCCTTCATACATGGCTATGGATACACGCCTGATGATTTCCGGAGCCACACCGAGATGTCTGAGATTCTTTTTTACCTGAGCAGATGCCTGCCCGGCAGAAACAAAATTCTCACCGTCAACGATATAATGAAAATTCAAGCATTCCATAATTATTATTCCGCTCCGTTAAGACCGTTCATATACAGTGTACCGCAAGCCTCGTACATACGTTTTTTTGTTGCAAGTACGGCAATACCGCTTTCTTTTGCGATTTCAAGCATTTCCGGTGTCGGACGCTTGGAACGGACAAAAACGATGCATTTCATATCCATCATTTCAGCCGTTCTTATAACCTGCGAATTTACCAATCCCGTAAGCAGAACAGCCTGATTTTTTACATACGCCAGAACATCACTCATCATATCACTGCCGCATGCAGAATGTATTTCTGTATCAAGAAATTCCTCACCGAAGAGAAGCTCCGCATCAAGAATTTCTTTTAAATCTGTAATTTTCATAGTAAAACTTTTCCGATATCTGCTGAAATTTAATTATATTTGGCAAGAATGCCGGGAACCATATCCGGTGTAACTTTACCGTAAACATCACCGTTAACGGTAAATACGGGTGCAAGACCGCAAGCACCTATGCAACGGCATTCTTCAATGGAAAATTTGCCGTCTTCGGAGCATTCGCCCGGACCTATACCGAGAATCTCACAGATTTTATCAAGAACCTGCTGAGAACCCTTAACATAACAAGCCGTGCCGAGGCAAACGGAAATTGCATATTTGCCTTTGGGTGAAAGTGCAAACTGAGAATAGAATGTTGCAACACCGTAAACTTTCTCAAGCGGTACATCCATACCCTCTGCTATCATAACCTGAACCTCACGGGGTAAATAACCGTAAATCTCCTGTGCCTGCTGCATAACATGCATAAGTCTGCTTTTATCGTCTTTGCATTCGGCGATAACCGCATCAAGTTTTGCCTTTTGCTCGGGAGTTCCGCGGAAAGGGATTTTGCTGATTTTTTTGACCATTCAGACTTCCTCCAATCAATTTAAGGGCTTTGCCCTGTTACTTTTTACTTGTACAACAGGTGTCAAACCCTGCTACTTACACAAAATAAATTATAGCAAAGACAACAATAAATGTCTATAGCAAATACCGACTTTTTTTACATATTTTGATATTTTTTTAACGATTTTTCAACACAAATAAAAACATTTCGGTTTTATATTGTTTTTTCAACGATACTTCAA
>JAZUHA010000271.1:0-12036 GCA_045641485.1 Acutalibacteraceae bacterium | reverse complement strand
TTTACGGTGCCGTAAAGTTTTAATATTTCTTTTTTGTGCATAAGCAGTTTTTTAGGTCTTAACGGGTCACGGTTAAACCTGTTTCCCTGCTCATACGGCGAAATATGTACGCCGTTTGCAAGCATTTCGCCGTTTACAATATTGCACCAGGAATCTTTAAGATTGAGTTTACCGGCTCTTAAAGATTTTACTTCCGTGCCGAAAAGTTCAATGCCCGCTTCATAAGTTTCAAGAATGAAATAGTCATGAAAGGCTTTTTTATTCTGTGCAACCGGTTTATTTTCTTTTCCCTGCATGACTTATCACTCCTTTTTATTAAAGTTCCCGTCTGCCTTCAAGCGCTCTTAAAAGCGTAATATCATCGGCAAATTCAATATCCGCACCCACCGGAATACCGTATGCAAGTCTTGTGACCTTAACTTCAAAAGGCTTTAAGAGTTTGCTTATATACATAGCGGTTGTATCGCCCTCAACAGTCGGATTTGTTGCCATAATCACTTCGGCTATTTCGCCCGATGCAACACGCTCCACAAGTGATTTTATTGTAAGTTGTTCGGGACCTATGCCGTTCATCGGTGAAATTACGCCGTGCAGAACATGGTAAACGCCGTTATATTCACGGGAATGTTCCACCGTCATAACCACTCTCGGGTCTTCCACAACGCAAACAGTGCTTTTATCTCTTCTCGGATTATTGCAAATACCGCAAAGTTCATTTTCCGTAAGGTTATGGCAGACAGAACAGCGGTGTATTTTTTTATGTGCATTCAAAATCGCTTCGGCAAATTCTTCTGCTTCCTTTTCCGGCAAATCAAGCACATGAAAAGCCATTCTCTGCGCTGTTTTATTACCTACGGAAGGGATTTTTCTGAATTGTTCAACGAGTGTTTCGAGTGCTTCGGTATCGTACGCCATAAATTAAAAACCGAGACCTGCCGGGAGGTTGAGACCGCTTGAAATTTTGCCCATTTCACGTTCCATTGTTTCGGATGCTTTTCTTAATGCCTCATTCGTTGCGGCGATAATCATATCGGAAAGAATTTCAGTGTCCTCGGGGTCAACAACCTCGGGATTAAGATTAACGGAAAGTACTTCGTGCTTGCCGTTTACCTTGACTTCCACTGCTCCGCCGCCTGCGGAAGCGGAAAATTCGGTTTCCTCAACCTCGCTCTGAACTCTTGCCATTTCGTCTTGCATATCCCGGATTTTTTTCATCATATTTGCCTGTGAGTTTCCGCCCTGGTTAGGTATTCTTGCTTTCATAATTATTATGCCTTCCTTTCGGAAAAATATTCCTTTTTATTCTTCATCAATTATATATTCGATTTTTAATTTATTGAGTTTTGAAATGAGTACATCAACAGGCTCTGCGTTTTCGTCTGCTTCGGGTGAAGAGCCGTCGTTATATATTGCCGGTTTAAGTTTTTCGCCCGTTGCTCTCATAAGTGCTTCGCACAAAGAGTCAAACACGAATTTTTGCTTAAACATACTTTCAAAAGCATTGTTTTTGGCTTTTATAAACACCGTATTTCCCGCACGGAACGCCTTTGATTCGTTAAGCATAGGTGCTATGGGTTTATTTATTACGGCAAGTTGTTTTAATGTGCTTTGCCATGCAGTGAACGGTGCCGACTTATCGTTCTCGGTTACTACCGCAAGGTCAACGGGTTTAATATTTTCCTCTTTTTTCGTGGTTTCATACGGGTTTTCTTTAGGTGATTCGTTTTTCTCCGCATTATTGCCGAAAAGTGTTTCTGTCGGCTCTTCTTGCGGAATTTCCGATTCTTTTTTTGAATTTACGGGGACAGCACTTTCAAAAGTTTCCTGCTCGGGTGATGTTTCACGTACCGGTGCGGGGGTAAGACTTTCTTCTGTTTTTGAACCTGAATCTTCGGAAATTTTTACTCCGTTTGCTTTTAAAAGTTTTATCTGTGCTTCGAGTTCGTCTATTCTTCTTACAAGTGCGGCATTATCCGTTGAAAGTGCCGGTTCGCAAAGTCTTATAAGCACCGTTTCCGTCTGTGCTCTCTGGTGAGTGCTGTATTTGAGCGTTGATGCTTCTTTGCAAAGAGTTTCCGTAATATAAAGAAGTGTGCCGTAAGACAGAGATTTGGAAAGTTCTTTATATTTTAAAAGTTCGTTTTGAGTGCAGACTATAAAATCTTCGGGCTTTCGTGCGGTTTTCGCCATTAAAACATTTCTGAAATGATTAACAAGTTCGGACATAAGCCGTTCCATATCGCAAGACGAAGAATGAAGTCTGTCTATAACGGTTAATACTTCAGACGGCTCGCCGTTTTTTATTGCATCGGATATCTCAAAAAGATAATCCTTGCCGAGAAGCCCAGCACAACTGCTTACGGTATCTGCCGTAATATCTTTTCCCTGCCCTGCGCACTGGTCGAGTATTGAAAGCGCATCTCTTAAAGCGCCGTCTGCCACACGGGAAATAAGTAAAGCGGCATCTTCGGTTAAAGAGATATTCTCATTTTTTGCGACTTCCGTGAGCCTTGCGCAAATATCCTCTGCCGGTATTCTTCTGAAATCAAAGCGCTGACATCTTGAAAGAATGGTTGCGGGGAGTTTCTGAACTTCTGTTGTTGCAAGTATAAACAGAACGTGCTCCGGAGGTTCTTCAAGCGTTTTTAAAAGCGCATTAAATGCACCGGTAGAGAGCATATGCACTTCGTCTATGATATATACACGGTATTTTGCGGCGGCAGGAGTGAAATTTGCTTCTTCTCTTAAATCTCTGATATTGTCAACGCCGTTGTTACTTGCGGCATCTATTTCCGTAACATCAAGCACGGAGCCGTCGTCTATACCTCTGCATATTTCACATTCGTTACACGGGTTGCCGTTTTGCGGATTAAGGCAGTTTACGGCTTTTGAAAGAATTTTGGCGCAGGTTGTTTTACCGGTTCCTCTGGAGCCGGTAAAAAGATATGCGTGAGAAAGCCTGCCGGTTTCCACTTCGTGCATAAGCGTTTGGGTAATATGGCTCTGACCGTAAACATCGGTAAACTGCTGCGGTCTCCATTTTCTGTACAATGCACGGTACAATTCTTTCACCTCTTGTTTTTAAAATTACGCTCAACTCGGTCATACGATGAATAGGCAGACTGTGTCGCACCGGACGATCCGATTAATGCTGCTCGGTTCCCCGCCTGACATGGTTCACGGTGTCCCGTCGCACAGGACCCACTCATCGCATGAACGAATTGAGCGTAAAACTTAACCCGTTCGGTATTAACTGTATTATAATACCTGTTTTATGAAAAATCAAGTGAAATAAGACGAAAAGGTTCAGCCTTCGTATTCGTCTTCGTTTTCCCAGTTGTGCCAAACTGCCTGAATATCATCATTATCTTCAAACATTTCAAGCATTTTGCTCATGTTTTTCATAGTCTCTTCATCTTCGAGACGAGTGTAGGTCTGCGGAATATAAGCCGTATCGGCAGAAATGAATTTATAGCCTTTCGCTTCAAGGTCGGCACTTACGGCGCCGAGATCATTCGGTTCCGTACGGATTTCAAATACTTCCTCATCATCTGTAAGAAGGTCCGTTGCACCTGCTTCAAGTGCGTCCATCATAAGCTGTTCTTCGTCAATGCCCTCTTTTTCCACAACGATTACGCCGTAGTGGTCGAACATAAACATAACACAGCCGGAAGTGCCCATATTTCCGCCGAACTTATCAAAATAGTGGCGGACATCACCTGCGGTACGGTTGCGGTTGTCGGTAAGTGCTTCGACAACAACTGCTATACCTGCGGGACCGTAGCCTTCGTAAATTATGTTTTCATAATTATCGGCAGAGGAATCTCCTGCGGCTTTTTTTATGATTCTTTCGATATTGTCGTTGGGAACGTTATTTGCTTTTGCTTTTGCAATAACGTCTTTAAGTTTTGAGTTGCCTGCCGGATCGGGACCGCCCTCACGGACTGCTACGGCGATTTCACGGCCTATTTTTGTAAATACCTTGGCTCTTGCGCCGTCGGTTTTCTCTTTTTTGCGTTTAATGGTACTCCATTTTGAATGACCCGACATATATACTACTCCTTTAAGAAAGTCATTATTTAACCGAATTATATTATCATAACCGAGATTTTTTGTCAATAATAATATCGTTGTAAAATATTAAAAAATATATGGATTTTGTTACAAGGATATGGTATTATGTTAAAGTATTTGGAAATTTACAAAACAGATATTTCGGGGTGTTACGATTTGGATTACACATTTAATACGGAAAATATCGGAAACAAAATAGAATTTTGTACGGTAAAATCACAGAATTTTAAAACTGCCTGTATCACGGTAAGTTTTACTTTACCGCTTTCAAAAAAGGCATCTTTGTTTGCTTTGGTACCGTCGGTACTTACGCATTCGTCAAAACTTTATCCGTCCGTTACGCAAATAGAAAGAAAAGCGGCTTCGCTTTACGGTGCGGATATTACGGCAGATGTCACAAAATCGGGTGAAAATCAGGTAATAAAATTCGGCGTATCATGTATTGATGACAGATTTGCACTTGACAATGAAAGCATAGTTTTTGAATGTGCGAAATTCCTGTTTGAAATGATATTTAATCCGAACACGAAAGACGGCATATTTTTAAATGACGATGTTTTAAGCGAGAAGCGCATATTGACGGAACAGCTCGGAAGTGAAAAGAGCGACAAGCGCATATATGCAAAAACCCGCTGTGAAGAAGAAATGTTCGCAGATGAAATATACGGCATTAACCGTTTGGGAACGGAAAAAGATATTGAAGAAGCAACAAGCGAAAGTGTTTTTGAAGCATATAAAGAAATTCTTAAAAAAGCGTATATTACCGTTTGTGTTTGTGCTGACAACAATGTGAATTTTGAAAATGTCAAAGAACTCTTTAAAGAATATTTTCCGAAAATCGAAAGACATCCGGAAATTGCAAAGACTTATTTCAAAAAATGCGCCGACAGCGTAAAATACAAAAAAGAGACCGACTGTGTAAAGCAGGGCAAACTTGTTATGGGTTTCAGAAGCGGTATGGAAAACGAAGACGACAATTACGGTGCAAGGCGTGTTATGACAGACCTTTTCGGCGGTAGTCCCCATTCAAAACTTTTTACGGTGGTCCGTGAAAAAATGAGCCTTTGTTATTACTGCTCCGCCCGTATGTATATGAAAAAAGGCGTTATGTTCGTGCAGAGCGGTATCGAAAATTATAACGAAGAAAAGGCAAAAGAAGCCATACTTTTACAACTTGAGGATATAAAAAACGGCAAATTTTCGGAAGACGATATTTCCGCTTCGGTAAAAGCGCTTTCAGACGGATTTAAGAGTGTTTCGGATTCTCCCGAATCTCTCGATACATGGTTTATGAGTCAGAATATATCAGAAAAATATCTTTATCCCGAAGATTATATAAATATGTTCCGTGCCGTTACAAAAGAAGATATTATAAAAGCGGCAAACGATGTTACTCTTGACACGGTATTTATGCTTTCGGGCGAAGAAACAGACGGGGAGTGTGAATGATGAAATATATTGAAAATAAAACTCTCGGTGAAGGATATTATGAAATCGACCATAAATCAGGGCTTAAAATATTCGTGTACCCGAAAGAGGGGTATACATCTTCATACGCTCTTTTCGGAACAAAATACGGCTCAATAGATACAAAATTCAAAAGAAGCGACCGTGAGGATTTTACAGAGATACCGGCAGGTACGGCGCATTTTCTTGAACATAAACTTTTTGAAAGCGAAGAACTCGATGCTTTTCAGCGGTATGCAAAAACGGGTGCTTCCGCAAATGCCTACACGAGTTTTGACAGAACCTGCTATCTGTTTTCGTGTACCGATAATTTTAAGGAGAATTTCAGAATACTGCTTGATTTTGTAACTCACCCGTATTTTACGGAGGAAACAGTCCGCAAAGAGCAGGGAATAATCGGGCAGGAGATTGATATGTACCGAGATTCTCCCGATTGGGAATGCCTTTTTAATCTTCTCAAAATTGTATATCACAATCACCCTGTTAAAACCGATATTGCCGGAACAAAAGAATCTATTTCCGAGATAACGGCAGATACTCTTTTTAAATGTTACGATACATTTTATAATCTTAACAATATGGCTCTTGCCGTTTCGGGTAATGTTACACCCGAAGAGGTAATTGAAATTGCCGATGAAATTTTAAAGACGGGTGATGATGTAACGGTAAACCGTGCATTTGAAACAGAGCCTGAAACGGTTGTTGATAAATATATCGAAGAAAGCCTTTCCGTGGTTACTCCCGTATTTTGTTTCGGGTATAAAGAAACGAGGAAGAGTCCGGAAGTTTCGGTTAAAGAAGAAACCGCAATGACACTTATACTTGATATTTTAGCGGGGCAGATGTCCGACCTTTACCGTGAACTTCTTGATGACGGGCTTATAAACGGCACATTTTCGGCTGAATATTTCACGGGTACGGGATATGCGCTTCCGCTGTTTTCGGGCGAATCGAAAAACCCCCGTGAAACCGCAGACCGCATAAAGAAACGTATTGCTTATTACAAGGAAAACGGTATAGGCAAAGATGAATTTGAAATGGCACGCAGGAAATATTTCGGCAAAACAGTCCGTCAGTTTTCCGATATCGAAACGGTTGCCAACGGTCTTATTGTTTCTTATTTCGGAAAAGAAGATGTATTTTCCGAGTTTGAAGTATTGAAAAATATTACGCCTGACGATGTCAATACGCTTCTTCGCAATTCATTTTCGGAAGATAAGTCGGCATTGTCGGTTGTAAATCCCCGGTTATCCGAGTAAACGGAGTTTGGTTATGGAATGGTTTGCAGATTACGCCCGTGTGAGTTTCGGCGGAATGGAAAAGGTTTTTGATGTTTCGTCGGTTTTTTGCGAGTTTTCGCTTTTCGGGCACGATATCAGTATAAAATGGTACGGCGTTATAATTGCGTTCGGGTTTACGCTTGCGGCGCTTTTCGGCGGCAGGATTGCATACACCTGGAAAATGAGCCTTTCAAAAATGGTGGATGTTCTTATATACGGAACATTCGGCGGAGTAATAGGTGCAAGAGCGTATTATGTTATATTTGAATGGGATTATTACAGCCGTCATATAGGGCAGATTTTTGAAATATGGCGTGGCGGACTTGCCATATACGGCGGTATTATAGGCGGTATAATTGCGGCGTATATTACCTGTAAAGTCGAAAAACTGAATTTTCTCAATCTTCTTGATTTGGTCGGAATGAGTTTGCTTATAGGTCAAGGTATAGGCAGGTGGGGAAATTTCGCAAATCAGGAGGCATTCGGAGTTTTCACAAAAGGCAATTTCGGTATGATGAGCGAAAAAGTAGCCGAATATATTGCTCAAAACCCCGAACAGTACGGGCTTTCGTCTGTCGGTAATGTGAGTGAATATATCGAAAAAAATCATCTTTTTGTTCATCCCACGTTTTTTTATGAGTCTGTGTGGTGTCTTCTCGGATTTTTGATTTTTTATATTATTCTTAAAAAATTCAGAAAATTCAGCGGTCAGATGTTTCTTCTGTACGGTGTGTGGTACGGTCTTGAAAGAATGATTGTGGAGGGACTTCGTACAGACAGCCTTTATATCGGCTCAACGGGAATTCGTGTTTCGCAGGCACTTTCGGCGGTGCTTATGGCTGTTTGCCTTGTGATTTTGATTCTTAAGACGGTAAGTGCCGTAAAACACCCGAAACCCATTGAAGGTGTGGACTTTTTCCCGGAAGATGAGAAAAAAGAAAAGAAGAAAAAAGATAAAACAACGGAAGATGTTGAAAATATAAATAACGGAGATGAGTGATTTGGCAGAACTTATAAGCGGTAAAGAAGTAGCCGCAGCTAAAAGAGAACAAATTAAAGCGCAGGTTGAGGAAATTAAGAAAAACGGCGGAGAAATCGGTCTTGCGGTTATAATCGTCGGCAACAACAGCGCTTCGAGAGTTTATGTAAATAATAAGAAAAAAGCATGTGCCGAAGTAGGCATAACTTCTTTTGAATATGCTTTGCCGGAAGAAACAACTCAGGAAGAACTTACGGCGCTTATAGAAAAACTTAATAATGATGAAAAAGTTCACGGCATTTTGTGCCAGCTTCCGCTTCCGTCGCATTTAGACGAAAAAGCGGTTATTGAAACAATATCGCCCGAAAAAGATGTAGATGCTTTTCACCCCGTAAATACAGGTCATATTATGACGGGTGATTATACATTCCTGCCGTGTACGCCTGCCGGTATAATGGAGATGCTGAAATATAAAAATATTGAGATAGCAGGCAAAAAATGCGTTGTTATCGGCAGAAGTAATATAGTAGGTAAACCTATGGCGCTTATGCTTTTAAAAGAAAGCGGAACAGTTACCGTTTGCCACTCAAAAACGGTTGATTTGAAAAAAGAAACTCTTACTGCGGATATACTTGTTGCGGCAGTGGGTATAGCAAAGTTTGTAAAAGCGGATATGGTTAAAGACGGCGCAGTTGTAATTGATGTCGGAATGGACCGTGACGAAGACGGAAAACTTTGCGGAGATGTTGATTTTACGGAAGTGGAAAAGAAAGCGTCATATATCACTCCCGTTCCCGGCGGAGTGGGACCTATGACCATAACAATGCTTCTTGATAACACCGTAAGAGCATACAAAAGCATTGAAAAGTAAGATTATAGTGTAACTTATACATAATTCAATGTAAAATTTTGGTGGATTTTGAGTGTTGTAAATACCCCGGTTAGTCGGCTGATTGCTTGACAACCGGGGTAATTTATAATATAATTGTTATATCTGTATTTGTAACTTTGTGCAGATTACACATTTGAAGGGATGCGTTATTTATGACATCGTTTAAAAAGCTTGTGAGTTGTATGCTTGCAATACTTATGGTATTTGCGGTTGCGGCTCCCGTTGCCGTTGCGGCAGAAGACTTTCTCGGCATTGCCACTGCGGCGGCTCCCGATGAGGAAATCCTTAATATGAAAACAGACGGGGATTTTCAGTACATCAAAATCAATGATGATACGGAAATCGAAATTGTCGGTTATACGGGCAGTGATACCGTAGTAAAAATACCGTCAAAAATCAACAGCGTAGCAGTTACTTCCGTCGGTGCATACTGTTTCTCCGGTAATGAGACGGTTACGGAAGTTAAACTTAATTCCTCCGTTACCAATATAGGTGAAGGCGCATTTATGAACTGTACCGCACTTAAAAAAGTCAGCGGTGCGGAGTCGGTTACGACTATAGGTGCTTCTGCATTTGAGGGTTGTACTTCTGTTACGGAGTATAAAATTCCCGACCCGGTAACGGCGGTTCCCGAAAGAGCGTTTTACGGTTGTACCGCTTTAAAAGAAGTAAAACCTCATAAAAACCTTAAAAATGTTGCCAAAAATGCTTTTACCGATACCGCATGGGAAAACGAAGCACCCGACGGTGCTTTAAACCTCGGCAGAGTTCTTTATTCCTATAAGGGCGATATTGAAGAACTTGTTGTAGAAGACGGCATAGGAATTATCGAAGCGGGCGTATTTATCGGCTGTGATACGGTAAAAACCGTAAAATTCGGTGAAGATGTTGAGGAAATCGGTCTTTATGCTTTCCAGAATTGCGCAAACCTTGAAAAAGTAGAATGCGGTTCGGCGGTTTCGATTATAAAAGCAGGTGCTTTCAAAGGCTGTTCTTCTCTTAAAGATATTGATTTGTCTGTTTGCACCATTTCCGCAATAGAGTACGAGGCGTTTGACGGCTGTTCCGCTCTTACCGAGATTAAGTTTAACGAAACCCTTACGGAAATCGGCGAATGTGCATTCCGTGATACAAAAATCGCTTCCGTTGAACTCGGCAAGAATGTCAAGACAATCGGCAAAAATGCTTTTTCCGGTGTTGAAACAATAAAAGAATTTGCGGTTTCTTCCAAAAATAAAGATTTCAGTGCGGCAGACGGTGTTCTTTACTCAAAGAACGGAAAAGATTTAATTATCTTCCCCGCCGCAAAGACAGGCACTTTTGAGGTACCGCAGAAAGTTAAAAATATTAAAGACGGTGCATTTTTCTGTGCAGATGTTGACGGTATAACATTTACGGAAGACACTTCACTTGAAACAATCGGTGCGGGTGTTTTTGAAGATTCCAAGATTAAAGAAATCTCACTTCCCGAAACGGTTACAACGATCAATAACAGTGCATTTAAGAATGCAACGGAGTTAAAGAGCGTAAAACTCGGTTCTGCCGTAACATTTATAGGTGCTTCCGCTTTTGAGGGTTGCCGTTCACTTACTGATATCGAACTTCCCGAATCACTTCGTGATATCGCTTCTTATGCTTTCCGTAATGCCGGTCTTAAGAGCGTATCTGCAGGAAACGGTGTTATCCGTATAGACACAGGCGCATTTTACGGCAACAAAGATCTTACCGATGTTGTGTTGGGCGAAAATGTTGAAAAAATCGGCGCAGATGCATTTGCAATGTGTGAAAATCTTGTTTCGCTTTCAATTCCCGCTGCAGTAGAAAAATTTGATGCTTCGTCTGTTGAGGGCTGTAAATCACTTAAAACCGTTGCGGTTGACGAAAACAGCAAATATTTTAAAAGTACAGACAGCGGCGTTTATTCAAAAGACGGCAAAGTGCTTGTAATAGCACTCACAAAAAATGCTTCTTATATTGTTTCCGAAGGAACAGAAACAATAGCAGATAACGCATTTGTACTTGTTCAGTATGTTTCGGCGATAAAATTCCCTTCAAGTCTTACATATATTAAAAACGGCGTTCTTGACGCCACAAAGTGGTTTGAATCCGTAAAGAACGGTGCACTTTATGCAGGAAATGTTCTTTATAAAGTAAAAGGCGATGTAAAAGCCCTTGCCGTAAAAGACGGTACTGTTGCAATAGCCGATAATGCCGCAGATAATGCTTCAATAGGTTTCGTTTCATTGCCGGCTTCCCTTAAGGTTATAGGCGATAACGCTTTCAGAGGCTCATCTTTAAAGAAACTTGATGTTTCAAAGAATGTTGTTGAAATCGGTGACGGCGCTTTCGCAAATACAGAAACTCTTGAAGAAGTAACACTTCCCGCAAGCCTTGCAAAACTCGGCAGTGCTGCATTTAAAGATTGTACATCACTTAAGAATATTGCACTTCCCGCAGGACTTGAAAAATTGGAATCTGATACATTTGCAAATTGCGCATCACTTGAAGTTGTTTCTCTCGGTAATATTAAAACGATGGGTAAATATGTGTTCAGCGGTTGTTATGCGCTCAGAGAACTCACATTACCCAAGACTCTTGAAGTTATAGAACCGTTAAGTTTCCTCGGCTGTGAAAACCTTTCCGTTCTTAATGTAGAGGAAGGCAATGCCAAATATAAAACTGCAGACGGTGCCGTTATAGAAGCAAATGAAGAAGGCGAATGGAACAAAATAGTTCTTTATCCGCAGGGTAAAGACGGCGAGTTCGTAATTCCCGAAAGTATAACAGAAATCGGTGACAGAGCATTCTATGATTGCGACGGTCTTACAAATGTTGTTTTCCACGGCGGATTTAAGACTATAGGTGCAGAAAGTTTCTTTGATTGCGACGGTCTTACAAAAATAGATATGCCCGACAGTGCAAGGAAGATAGGCAGTTATGCTTTTGCTTCCTGTAACGAACTTCGTGAATTTGTCGTAAACAGCAACCTTACGGATTATGAAGATAACGCATTTGACGGTTGCTTCTATTTCAACTACGATATGGTTACGATAAATGTTGCCGATAATTCCGGAATAATCCTCGGCGTTATAGCCGTAATCATCGTAGTAATCTGTGTTGTAGGTTACTTTGTTTATAAGAAAAAACAGGATAAAGCAGAAAAAGAAATTCTTGCTAAAATAGAAAAGAAAAAAGCTGAGTGATTGTTTAGCTTTTCAGTTTTCGGCATTTGGTTTTCAGCCTGAACAGATTAAAAAATATTTGTTCATACATATCTTTAAATATAAATCAAAACACAAAAAAATCGGTTTATCGTTTGATTTTCGCAGAACGGTAAACCGATT
>JAZUHA010000270.1:0-1918 GCA_045641485.1 Acutalibacteraceae bacterium | reverse complement strand
TATACTTTTGTTCCGCCTGAAGGTGCAGTATAGAAACCGTCTAAAACAAACCCCGTTTTCTTTGCACTCGCAGCTAATTCAACAAGCAATGAGTAGTTTTGCGAACTGGTCATTACGCACGGTATATCGGTATTTTTAACGGTAAATTTATCTTTACCGCCGAATGTACCGCCGTTTGCATTTACGGTAAGGTTGTATTTTTTCTGTGTCCACTCGGCCGTTAATGTGTCTTCACCGTCACCGAATGTATATACATTTTCGGAAAGAGAGCCTGTTCCCGTTAATTTCCAACCGCTGAATGTATAACCTTTTCTTAAAGGTTCATCTATATATCTCTGTGTACCGGAGAACTGACAAATCTTATTATCGGCACCTGCATCTTCCGTAATTTCGGTTATCTTAAGATTTGTTATTTCGTAATCAAGAGAACCTGAAGAACCGCTGTAACTTGTGCGGAAGTTATACACGCCCGTAAGTGTTTCATCATCGTGGCGGATAAGAGAATGGTCACTGCCGTCTGTATCTCCTTCCTGTTTTGCACCGCAGGTGAATATTGCACTTCCGTTATAAGTAACACCGTCTTCATTTAAACGGCAGTTTTTAAGTCTGCCCGTATACCATCCGCCATTCATCGGGTGACCGCTTTTATAAAGATAGAAATCCATTCCGCCGTTAGTTGAAGTGAACGTTATTTCATATCTGTGGCCTTCTGTAAGATATACACAAAGACCGTCTGTTGTCGGTGTGCGTTCACCGGAACTTGCACCTACCGTACCGGTAAGTTTAATATTTCCGTCAGACTGATAAGAGCCGTTCCATGTGATTATTTTTGAATCATCAGAGAAAGAATCGTTACCGTCTTTAAAATAAATAAGGTTATTATTCGTTCTGCCTCCGTTTGAGTCTAACAGAAGCGTTGAAGTCTTTATCCACTGTGCATAAAGAGTTATTATTTCACCGTCGGTTGAAGTTAAATTATTGTTTACACTCTGATTTTCATAATAATTTACGCCTGTACCGTCGGCTTTTGTATTCCAGCACTTAAATTTATATGAAAGATCTCTTGTAAATCCGTTTGACGATATAACCGTTGTTGCATCCGGATTATATGCAACAGTCTGCGGTTTCATTGAGCCGATACCGCCGTTTGCATCATATACTATGGAATAGTGAGCAAGGCTGTATGTACTCCAAAGTTTTAACGGAATATATCCGTTTGTGTCTTTCGGAAGTTCGCTTCCCAAATCATAGTTTTTACCGTTTAAAGTTCTTGCATTATCAGATAACCAGTCTGCATTGTATTCGTCATACCAACCGTCAAACGAACAACCGGCTTTGAAATCGGGTGTATGAACAAACGAAAGGTACGGTGTGGTTTCGGGAAGAATAACAGCCTGCCCGAAAGAAGCACCGTCGTTAAGAGAAGTTGCCGCATAGGAATAGACACTGTTCGTATCTCTTACAGGAACAAGGGTTATATCCTTAAATGTTGCGTTTTCGGAAGCATAGTCGTATCCGAAACGGAACTGAACAAAAGCGCAGTCCGAAGAAGTTGTGAAATCAACATACTTATAAACATAATCGGTTGATGAAGTTTCGCCGCAAAGACCTACTGCATTACTTCCCGTACCTGTGGCGTTAACGGCATTACCGTTTGCATCATAACAGAAAACATAACAGTCAAACTTTCCGAGCAGTGATGAATCGTTTGTTTTAACTTTCAAGCCGAAACGGTAAGTTGTGTCAGGTTTAACGGGAACTCTGTAATAATCGTTGCCTGTACCGTAACGGGTATACATATCTGAACTGCCGCCGAAAAGAGTACCGTCTTCAATAAATGTAATTGAATTATCGACAATATCATATTTCATTACATCGCCTGCGGTTGCACGGTTTGTTTTTGAAGAAATATCATCGG
>JAZUHA010000269.1:0-5670 GCA_045641485.1 Acutalibacteraceae bacterium | reverse complement strand
CCGACTGTATTTTCAAGGGTTCGATTACAAATGAATATTCAGGCAAGAACTATTCGGCGGGTATCTGCGGTCAGGCTTCAGATAATCTGACTGTAAGCGGTTGTGTAAACTATGCTGATATTGAAGGCAACGGAAGCTATCTTGCCGGTATTGTAGGTTATTTTTCAAACGGTTTTGTTACAATTAAAGATTGTAACAATTACGGAGATGTTGCAGGTAACAGCTACCTTGCAGGTATTGTTGCTTATGTGGTTAATTCGGGATTTTCTGTTAATCACTGTATAAATACAGGTAAAATTGATTCATATCTCCATGCAGGCGGTATTATGAATTTTTATTACGCCCGGAATAAAGCCGATGAAATGTGCGTTATGAACTGTATAAACAGAGGTGCTGTTATTTCATCAGACGATTCCGGCTATGATGCGGGTATTATCGGTTATCTGTACACGGTAAAAGATTTAAGTGTATTGAACTGTGCAAACTTCGGAGCAGTTTCAGGTGTTGCGAGAAACGGCGGCATCCTTGCTTACTGGAGTTCTCAAAGCAGTGTAAAGCTTACTTTAAAGAATTGCTATAATGCGGGAGCAATCAGCGGTTCAAATGCAGATGCACTGATCGGTCGTTTTTCGGGACTTTTGGGAGATGTTATCTCGGGAAACCTCTTTGATACAAGTAAATGTTCTACAACATTGTCAGGTAATGGTAAAGCGACGGGCAGGGAGTCTTTGACAGATGCTGTTTCAGAACTCAACTCATTCATTGATAATAATGCGTCAGCTGCATCAGGCTGGTTCAAATGGTCTGTCGGATATGTCAATGCAAACGGTGAAGTCGTAGCGTCACCGACAAAAAACACTGTTGAGCAGGCTGTGTTTGAAAAGGATATTCCCGGATTCCAGGGTTCAGATATAGGCTCTGTTCTTTCGGAAGGAAACCTTTGGGTTATCATTGTGATTGCGGTCGCAGCAATAGCGGCTATTGCCGTACTTGTAGTTGTCAGAAAAAAGAAAACTGCCGTTACAGCAGGTGCAGATAATTCAAATAATTAATCTCCGATTATACTATTTAGCTATCTAAGTATAGACAATAACTAATTGATATGTTATATTCTACATAATGTGTAGTGAAAACCACAGTAGGGAGAAATCCCTGCTGTATTGGTGTTTATATAAGGAGTGTGTGCCAATGCAGGATATTATTTTCGGACTTATATCATTTATAATCGCTGCATCTGCCTTTGCTTTGGGCGTTGCAAAGATTTTCAAGAAGAAAAAACCGCTGTATCTGCAGTTGATAATATGTGCAGTGGGGTGCTTTGCCATACAACAGCTTTCTTATGTAGTCAATATCTGGTGCAATGTGACGGCGGCGGTCAGCATCGGAATGTTCGGTATTTTCGGTTGTAACTTTTTTCTTTTGTCCGCAAATTTCGGCACACTGGATAAAATCGTGGATGACGGCAAAGGCTCCGGCAAGGCACGGGCAATTTCGGTCATTGCTCCCGTCATTATGGCGGTGCCGGCTGTGGCGGCGTTCCTCAGTTGGAAAGATAAGGATCTGTTCTGTGCCGTGATGTGGCTTGTTATGCTCATTCCGGCTTTGCCTGCATCCTATTTTAATCTCAAGCACATTCTTTTGCCGATGGATCCGTTTGAGTTCCTGCGGGCAACAAAGCCCTGCAATATCTCGGCGCTTGTATTCTATATCGTTACTGTGGTTTATATTATCTGTTCGGCTTCACAGAACAGTACCGTCAGCGGTGTTGTTTCCGTGCTGATGTCTGTATCGGTATTGGCTTTGTCTTTGAGTGCAGTAAGGGGGGCAAAAAAATGGGGAATCTGAATTTAATCCTGTTTATCTCTTTCGCCGCACCGATGCTGATGACCTTGTTCGTTTGCAAAGGCAAGGCGAGAACACTCCTGACCTTTCTTTTTATCGGCACGGTGGTGTGCCTGTTCTGCGGTGAGTTCAGCGTGATCATAATGAAGATGCTGCCGTTTGACAGGCAGTATTATACTTCCAACTTCACTCCGCTTTTTGAGGAAGTTTTCAAGGCGTTGCCAATCCTTGTCTATGCGTTTATGTTTAAGCCGAAGAAACGCACTTTGCTCGAATGTTCCATTTTGGTCGGTGTCGGCTTTGCGGTGCTTGAAAACGCATTTATCCTCGGCGGTGCGGCAAATTCCGTATCGGTTGCAAACGCCCTCATCCGTGGCTTTGGTGCCGGCATGATGCACGGCGTGTGCACCCTTGCCGTCGGCTACGGCATGACCTTTGTGCATACCAAACGCAAGCTGTTCTATACCGGTACGACCGCACTTTTGGCTGTGGCGATGATTTACCACTCGGTCTATAACACCCTCGTCCAGTCCGAGCATCAGCTTGTCGGTTTCCTGCTCCCTGTATTCACATTTATTCCCATACTTGTATTACTTAACAGAACAGAGAAAAAATAACAGAAATGTGCCCCCGATTTGAATTAAAAAGCAAATCGGGGGTGTTTAATTATAACTCAAAGAACGAAAATATTTTTTGAAATTGTTGAAAAAACTACTCACCTTGAAAAGCTGACTCCAATATTGTCCGTGAGTTCATTGACAATATTATTGTTCATCACCGCAAAGAAGAAAACGGCGTTACAACGCAGAAGATTGAAATCTACTACAATATAATCGGCAGATTTGAACTGCCGCCTATGTATGATTTGCAGAACTTTTCATCAATGGCAGAAGCAGAAGAATCACTCGCCGAAAAAATCATTGCCTGACGGGTAAAAAAAGAAGAAATAGGGTTTACCAATTAAGTAAATCCTATTTCAACCGTCGATATGGTGCGGATAGCAGGACTTGAACCTGTACACCTTTCGGCACAAGAACCTAAATCTTGCGTGTCTGCCAATTCCACCATATCCGCATAAATATCATTATGTATATTATCACAAATCGGAGCGGTTTTCAATATTGTTATACTAAAAATAAAAATTCAGAACAAATAATAATATAACGGCAGTGAACTCTATCATTTTATTATCGTTTTTACAGTACTTAATGTTGCAAAATTTACATTTTTATGATATGTTTATCTGAAATAATAAAGAAAAGGTGAAAAATCGTGGAATTAACGGAAGTGCTTTTAAAAAGAAGAAGCGTAAGAAAATTTACCGAAGATGAAATAGGTGAAAGCGTGATAACGGAAATAATGCACGCCGCAATGAGCGGACCGAGTGCCATGAACAGAAGACCGTGGGATTTTTATGTTGTAAAGAGTGATGAAGCAATTTCCAAACTTAAAACCTGCACAAGGTATTCAAAATACAACGGCAAAATTGCTGTTATTGTAGCCGGAGACCTTGAAAGAGCGTTGCCGGAGCCTGTTTCCGAATATTGGGTGCAGGATTGTTCCGCCGCTACCGAAAACATCCTTCTTAAAGCAGTTGATTTGGGACTTGGTGCCGTCTGGTGCGGAGTATATCCGCAAAAAGAAGAAACTGAACTTGTAAAAAAAGTTCTGGGCTTAAATAAAAACATTATTCCGCTTAATATAATATGGCTCGGTTATCCCGACGAAGCGCCCGAAAGCCGTGACCAATACGAAGAATGCAGAGTGCATATACTGTAGTTTACAGTTTGCGGTAATCCCTGTTACAGTATACAGGTAAATCCGCGAAACTGCAACTGCGAGGTCATAACATATTGTCTGAAAGTTAAAAAAAGATAAGTTTATTCTTCAATTCCGATTAACTTAAACTCTCCGCTTTTTAATATCCTCAGCAAATCGTCATTTGTTTTGATTTTTTCTTCGGTGATTATTCCGCAAAGTTTATTTGCCTGGTTAAGTCTGTGAAAATCCGAGCCGCCGACTTTAATGGGTTTTCGCGGGAAAGTGTCTGCCCATTCGTTTGCTTTTTCTTTGTTTTCTTTTGTATCTTTGCCGTTGTTTACTTCCGCACCGTCAAGGTATTTCGGGTTTTTTCGGTGCATAAATTTTCTGAACGGGTGTGCCTGAATTACTATACAGCCTTCAGAGTGGAAATATTTATACGCACGCCTTAAACAGAGTGTTAAAAGATACGGGCCGTTATACAAATCTTCTTCCTTTACTCCGTAAATCAGATAATCATTGATTGTACCGTAAAATCTTAATTCAACACCTAAAAGTACCGTGAAATCTTCGCTTTCGAGTGCTTTTGCTTTTTTGTAACCGGTAAGATATTTATCTGTCGCTTTTTTCTTGAAAATATGTTCTTTTAAAGTGAATGTCATAGGCGAATAGTGGTCTGTAATTACGATACCGCTGTAGCCTTTTTCTTTATAAAAATTTACAACATCTTCTGCCGGAACCTGACCGCACTTGCTTACGTCTTTTGTATGGCAGTGAATTTCATATTTATATTCCATAATCTGCTCCGTTATCGTTTTGAGATAATTTAATGAGTTTTTATACCGAAAAATTGTATCACAAAGTAAAAATAAAGTCAATTTTTCAAATACCTCTTGAAAATTTATGTAAAAAGTGTAATAATTAAGTAAAATATTTTACAAGGAGTTAATTTTATGTATCAGGGTTTCAAAATTTTTAAACTTCCCGGTAATATTCTTGCAATTATTATTGCAATATGCACGCTTGTTACTAATATTTCCGATTACGGCACTGCCGCACAAACACCGGCACTTGAACTTATTAAAACAGATAAAATTGTGGCTACCGAGGCTCTTAACGCAGGGCAGGGTGTTGCTACAGACGGTGAGTATTATTATACTTCCGGCTCCGTTACCGCTCTCGGTATTGCAAGAATAGCAAAGTGGAAAGCAGACACCTTTGAAAAAGTTAAAGTTAACCTTAATGCAATTCCTGCTGATTTAAGAAATAATTACGGTTCCGACCATATCGGCGGTATAGGTTTTGCAAACGGTCTTATTTATGCCGCAGTTGAAAACAAAGCAGAGGATTATCCGCTTGTTATCACATACGATCCCGAAACGCTTAAACCCGTAAATGTATATGAGATGCCGGCAGATATGCTTCCCGACGGTATTCCGTGGTGCTGTGCAGATGAAGAAAGCGGTTATCTTTACTGCTCACCGTTCCACAATGTAAAGGGTATTCTTGTTTTCGATCTTGAAACAATGCAGTATGACCATACCATAGAACTTTCAAAGGAAATCACAAGAATCCAGGGTGGCGATGTTTACGACGGTACTCTTTATCTTTCTTATGATATTCAGTCAAGCAATACAGACGAAATTTACAAAATAGATTTATCGACAGGTAAGGTTACGGATTTTGCAAACCGCTATCTTCCCACACTTGCAGGTAACGAGGCAGAAGGTCTTACCGTTTATCCGATGGCAGACGGCTCATTTATCCATGTTCTTGATTACGATAAAACAGTAGGCGTTTATCTTCGTCATTACAAAGTTGCGGATGCCTACGAAGACTGAATTTCAGTGAGGAATTAGGAGTTAGAAATTAGGAATTTCGGGGCACTGCGTGCCGATTATATATTACTTTATGAATAACCGTTAGTTTATTCTCCGATATTTACCATTTTTTCAGTGAGGAATTAGGAATGAGGAGTGAGGAATTTCGGGGCTTCGCCGAATTATATCACATTGTGAATAACTGTTAGTTCACACTTTCATATTTTATTTTTCATTACAATTAAAT
>JAZUHA010000268.1:0-9664 GCA_045641485.1 Acutalibacteraceae bacterium | reverse complement strand
ATATCTTCTTTATTTTTAACAACGGAATTAAGTTCACCGCCCGTGTATCTCGCAGGCTTTTGAACAAGTGGCAGTATTTTTTCAATATCATTATAAAGCATATAATCTTCCTTAAATGTATGATATTGTATTTTACTATATTTCGTCATTTTTATCAAGTTTTCAGCGAGATTTTATTAACGGTAAAAAGGAATTTATAATTAAAATTAACAGCAAAATAATAATTTTTATTCCTGTTTTATATCTCATATAAAATAATACGGTAATAATCAGGCAGAAACTTAAAAATCCAAAAGAAGTTTTTATAAAAATCCTTTCACCTTTCGTTATTCCGAAGATTTTATATAGAGAATATTTTAAAATCGTTCCGCCGTCAAGAGAGTTTACCGGAAGCATATTAAATATAAACAGAAAAATATTTGTAAGTATCGGAATATATGAGATATCATAATTAAAAATTTTTAAAATTATTAAAACAAAAGCAAATAAAAGATTGAATAAAGGTCCTGCCGAAGATATTATAATACTTTTTTTATAATCTGAAATTCTGTTTTCACGTTTTAAAATAACGCCGTAAAATGATATCTTGATTTCGGAAATTTTTTCGTCATAACAAATACATGCAAAAATATGACCGCACTCATGAATAAGAGAACAGATAAGTGCAGTCAGATAGTATTCACTTTTTATTGCTGTCATCAATATTATGATTAAAGCAAAGAACGAAAAACCGATTTTTATATTTATACCGAATAACTTAATTTTCATTCGGTAAATCTTTCAATATGTATTCGGGATTGTATGATATTCCGTCAATTCTTATTTCAAAATGCAAATGCGGTCCCGTAGAATAACCCGTAGTACCTTCTGTCGCTATTACTTCGCCTTTTTTTACTTTATCACCTTCTTTTACAAGCAGTTTTTGACAGTGGCAGTACATAGTTTCAACGCTGTTACCGTGCTTGATTTTAAGAAAATTACCGTTACCGTCATTGTAATCGGCTTTAATTATTTCCCCGTCAAATGATGCACGGATTTTTGTACCTTCTTCTGCGGCAATGTCAATTCCGCTGTGAAAACCGTATTCTCCGCTTATGGGATGCGTTCTGAATCCGAACGGAGACGTTACAACGCCGTTTATCGGTAAATATGCTTCTTCGCTTAATTTATATTTTTTTAAAGAAACATTTTTATCAATTTTCTTTTTATCGGATGCACTTATATCTTTGCCGCCTGCATCAATTTGAGCGGTAATACCGTTTTCGGTTTCTTCGATTTCTTTAAAAATACTGTCTTTAAACAGTCCGCCGATATGATAAAACACATCTTTTGTTTCTTGCTTTGTGATATTTTCGCTTATAGCCGAAGAATAATTTTCTTTTAAATATTTATAAAAATTTGCATTTGTTTTACTTAAAGCAAATACAAATAAAAACATTAAAGCACATATTACAAATTGAAAAACAGTATTTTTTGTTATGTAATCCGTATTTTTTTCTTTCATAAAAAATCACCTGCAATTATATATGCAGATGATTTTAAAATTATTCCTGTAAAGTTTCCCACTCGGTGTAAAGCGCATCAAGTTTTTGTTTGTTTGTGTTTAAAGTGTTTGTTAATTTCAGGAGTTTTTCATAGTCCGAAGAAGCATCACCGAATGAAATTTCATTTTCGATTTCCCGGGTTTCATTTTCAAGGATTTCTATTTCTTTTTCTATGTTACCTATTCTTGTTTTTCTTTTTCTTTCATTACTCGCCTGCTCTTTTTTCAGTTTATAATCATTAATTTTCGGTTTTGCTTCTTTAATTTCGCTTTGTTTTTCATTTAAAGAATTTTGCAAAAATGAAACATAAGTATCGTAATTGCCGTCAATTTCAATTGCACCGTCGTGAGTTATGTATACAATTCGGCTTGAAAGTTTATTTATAAAATATCTGTCGTGTGATACACAAATAAGCGTACCGTTAAAATCGGACAAAGCATTTTCAAGCGCTTCTCTTGAAGAAATATCAAGGTGATTTGTAGGCTCATCAAGTATAAGAACATTCGGCTTTGAAAGCATAATTTTCAAAAGAGAAAGTTTTGCTCTTTCACCTCCGCTTAAAGATGAAACGGGTTTAAAGACATCTTCACCGCAAAACAGAAACATGGCGAGTGCATTTCTGACTTCTGTTTCGGTCATATATCTGTAAGCGTTCCAAACACAGTCAATAACGGTTTCATCAGTAGAAATATTATCAATATTTTGTGCGAAATACCCTATTTTAATATTTGTACCGTATCTGAAATAACCTTTGTCCGGGTAAAGTTCTTTATTGATGATTTTTAAAAAAGTGGATTTCCCGCAACCGTTCGGACCTAAAAGGAAGAGTTTTTCTCCTCTTTTAACATTCAGATTAAAATCGGAAAAAAGTTGCTTTTGACCGAATGATTTAGAAAGACTGTCTACACACAAAACATCGTCGCCGGCACGCAAATCGGAATTAAAAGATATCATGACGGATTTAAGGGCTTTATCGGGCACAACAAGTGTTTCTTTAAGTTTATCTATCTGTTTTTGCTTACTTGCAATCGTTATATAATTGCGTTCCTGATTAAACCGCTTTTGCTGTTCTATTATACCTTCAATTCTTTTTATTTCCGTTACTGTTTTTTCATATTCACGCTCAATAAACAGTTCCCGTTCTTCTTTTAATTTATAAAAGACTGTGTAATTACCTTTTGAGTAAGATACTTTTTTATGAGATATTTCTATTGTTGAAGTTGTAATCTTATCAAGAAAGTATCTGTCGTGAGATACAACAATAAATGCGCCTTTATATTTGATAAGATAATCTTCAAGCCAGGTAACGGCTTCTATATCAAGATTGTTTGTAGGTTCATCAAGTAACAAAAGATTTGCATTTGAAAGCAAAAGTTTACAAAGAGCCATTTTTGAACGCTGACCGCCACTTAATGCACTAACGGGAAGAAATAATTCGTTTTCTGTAAAGCCGAGTCCTAAAAGAGCGGAACGGGTTTTTGCTTTATACACAAGACCGTCTCGTTTTTCTATTTCTTCATTTAAAAACAACTGTCTTTCTATAAGAGTAATGTCATTACCGATTTCCGGGGAAATATTTATTTCGTCAAGTTCTTTTTCCATTGACATTACATCGGAAAATACGGTAAGTGTTTCTTCATAAAGTGTTTTATTGTCATTGGAAGCAAGGTATTGCTCCATATAACCGATTATAACATTTTTTCCTCTTACAATCCCGCCTTCTGTCGGTGAAAGTTCGCCGGTTATCAATTTAAAAAGAGTTGTTTTTCCGGTGCCGTTTGACCCGATAAGACCTACCTTGTCATTATTCTCAACCTGAAAAGCACCATCTTTAAACAAGATGGTGTCAGAAAATCCGAATGTCAGATTTTGTGCAGTTAATAATGACATAATTCACTCCGCTTAAAGTGTACTGATAAGAGATTTAAAATTACCGTTCAGATTTACTTTGCCGATTGATGCAGGTAAAAATACGCTTTCACCTTTATTTAAAGTAAGTTTGGTTCCGTTTGCAGTTAAAGTGCCGTTACCGTCAAGAACCAAAAGAGAAACAAAAGAATCATCGGTAACTGTAAAATTACTTCCTCCGTTAACATCCAACGAAATCATTTTGAAAAATTCACAACTGCAAAGGTCGGTTTTAACGGTATTACCGCATTTTTCGGGTAAACCTTCCGGCTCTGTAGAACGGGACGGAACATCCGTAACCGTAACATCCATGGCTTTTTCTATATGAAGTTCTCTCGGTTTACCGTTTACAAGTCTGCCGTAATCATACACACGGTATGTCGTGTTGCAGTTCTGCTGAACTTCCGCAAGAAGAATACCGCCGCCTATAGCATGAAGAGTACCTGCAGAAATAAAGAAGATGTCACCTTTTTTTACTTTGACTTTATTAACATACTGTAAAAAAGTGTTGTCTTCAACAGATTTTCTGAATTCTTCTTTTGATATTTTCTTATTAAAGCCGTAAATAAGTTCTGCGCCTTCTTCACAGTCAAGAACATACCATGCTTCTGTTTTACCGTAACTGTTTTCGTGAATACGGGCATATTCATCATCGGGATGAACCTGAACGGATAAGTCGGATTTAGCATCAATAAACTTAATGAGTAACGGAAATTCTTCATATTTTTCGCCTTTTTTACCTAAAAATTCCTTATGCTCTTTAATTACATCGGTAAATGACTTACCCTTAAATTCGCCGTTAATGACCGTATTGTCACCGTCGGGGCGTGCGGTAAGCACCCAGGCTTCGGCAATATTATTCAAGTCGGATTTATAATTATAATCGCTTTTTAATCTGTTACCGCCCCAAACGATTTCTTTAAAAACGGGGTTTAATTTAATCGGATACATTGTTATCATCACTTTCTTTTGAATTCGGATTATTATAAATTCTTGCCGTAGCTTCTATCTCTCTTTTTTCAATAAAGGGAACGGCGGAAGATTTTATATCAACTCTGTCATAGTATTCTTTAAATCTTATTGTAAATCTGATTTTGCGTTTGCATTTTTTACACTGAAAAACAGCACGGAAAGACTGATTCATAACTTTCCAATCGGAAATTTTATCACACTGACCGCCGCAAACATCACAAAGACATTTCATTCTTGATTTATCTATAAGCGGACTGTTTATATCGGTAATGATTTTCGGTTTAAAAGTAAGTTTAGAGTAAAATGCAGTATCACATTTTAATGTATAGGAAGACAGCATTTTTTCATTATAGATTTTTCTGAAAATATCTGCAGTTAAAAGGCTGTCATCCAGTGCTCTGTGAAGAGAATATTCGTCAAATGCAACACCGAGTTTTTCCGCAGCCGCCGAAAGACCTATCTGGTCGGCTTTTGAAATATTCATAAAAGCCTGTGCATATTTTTGAAGATTAACATAATTTTTAAGAAAAGGGATAAAAGTTATTCCGTTAAAATATCTGAAATTTTCAATAAGAACACGAATATCGGTATCTCCCCATGTTAAAATGACATTGTCTTCACCTGCAGACCATTTTCTGAATAAAGACATAGCCTGCGAAAAAGGTGTACCGCTGTTTATATCGTCATTTGTTATATTTGTTAGTTCTTTTACCCGTGTATGGAGTTTTTTGCCGAGTTGAGCTTTAATAAAGAGCGAAAAAGTATCTACCTGACGAAGTTCTTCATCAAGCTTAACTGCACCTATTTCAATTATTTCATTTAAAAAGCCTTTTTTCTTTTTGCAATAAGTATTATTCCACTCTAAATCTACTACTATGTAATTCATAAATACCCCATATACACACTTTTACAAATGATAATATACCACATAATGAAATGATTTACAAGTATGATAAGAAAATATGAAGTTAATATTTATTTATATTGCAATAAAACTTGTAATAAATAATTGAATACTGTATAATTATGACATTAAATAAGGTGGTGTTAATATGGATGATTCATTAAATTTATTTTATAAATCTCCCGCAAAAAACTGGCTTGAAGCCTTGCCGCTCGGTAACGGCTCTTTGGGTGCCATGGTATACGGCAGAACGGACACGGAAAAAATCTCAATGAACAGTGATACGTTGTGGACCGGCTTCCCTTCCGAACCGAAATGCGAAAAAGACAGTTATGAAAACTTTTTAAAAGCAAGAGAACTTTCGTTAAATAACGAAAACGGAAAAGCGCAGGATATTATAGAAGAAAAATGTGAGGGAAACAGAACGCAAAGTTATCTTCCTTTGTGTGATATTTTAATCAAATTCGATAAAACGGGTATTCAGAAAAAATATAAAAGAATACTTGACCTTGAAAACGCTTTGCATACCGTTTCTTATGACAGAGGTAATGTTTCTTTTAAAAGTGAAATGTATATTTCTTTCCTCGATAATGCACTTATCGCAAAGTATGAAAGCACTAAAAAAGGTGCGTTGAATTTTTCCGTTAAACTTAATTCGCAACTGAAAAATTCCGTTCACTACGAAAATAATATACTTGTTCTTGACGGTGTTGCATTATCAAATTCAGAAAATAATGCAGAAATTTATCCGGAACTTGCAGGTTTTAAGTATGAAGACAAGCCCGAACTTTCGGGTATTCATTTCAGATGTGCATTAACAGTAAAAACAGACGGAAAAGTTATTTTAACAGGAAAAGAAATCGCAGTTAAAAATGCAAAATACGCAAATATTTATTTTGTAACGGATAATTCATTTAACGGCTATGACAAGCACCCCGTACTTGAGGGAAAAGACTATGAAACACCGTGTCTTAATGCATTGAAGAATGTTTCGGAGCAAAAGTACGAAGACTTAAAGAAGCGCCACACAGACGACTACAAGAGCCTCTTTTCACGAGTTGAAATTGACCTCGGAACAAATAACAAATCCGCTGTACCCACAAACAAACGCTTAATTAAACATAACGACGGCGAAACCGATTTGGCACTTTATTCGCTTATGTTTAATTTCGGCAGATATCTTATTATTTCTTCTTCCCGTGAAAATTCACAACCGACCACTTTGCAGGGAATATGGAACGATAAACTCTGTCCGCCGTGGAATTCAAACTACACTGTTAATATAAATACCGAGATGAACTACTGGCCCGTTCTTATGTGCGATTTGCCCGAATGCAATTTACCGCTCATCGGTATGATTAAGGATATTTCGGTAAAAGGACGTGATACGGCGAAAAGAAGATATAACGCAAGAGGTTTTTGTGCACACCATAACATAGACCTCTGGCGTTACTGTGACCCCGTAGACGGCAGTGCCTCCTGGGCTTTTTGGCCTATGTCCGGCGGTTGGTTTTGTGAGCATTTATACAACCATTATCTTTATACAAACGATATTAACTTTTTAAAAGAAACGGCATATCCTATTTTAAAATCAGCTTGTGAATTTTTCTTTGATGTGTTAACCGAAGATGAAGACGGTTATTTGATTTTTGCTCCCTCAACTTCGCCCGAAAACACTTATATCCGAGGAAAAGAAGAAATTAATGTTTCACAGACTACTACAATGACAATGTCAATAATCAAAGAACTTTTCGGCAACACTTTAAAATCGGCAGAATTACTTAATATAAATGATGATTTTATTTCCGAAGTTAAAGAAAAACAAAAGAAACTGCTTCCGTTTAAAATCGGCAGTAAAGGTCAACTTCTTGAATGGTATCTTGAAGAAAAAGAAGAAGACCCGCACCACAGACATAAATCGCACCTGTACGGTCTTCATCCCGCAAATTTAATTACGCCCGACAAAACTCCCGAACTCGCCGATGCCTGCCGTAAGTCACTTGAATTTAGGGGTGATAACGGAACAGGCTGGAGTCTCGGCTGGAAAATCAATATGTGGGCACGCCTTTGGGACGGTAATCATGCACTTAAACTACTGAAAATGCAGTTAAAACCCGTTCCCTCCAAAAAGACTGTTTATCACGGCGGCGGAACTTATATGAATTTATTTGATGCTCACCCGCCGTTCCAGATTGACGGTAATTTCGGTTATGTAAGCGGTGTTTGTGAAATGCTTTTACAGTCACGGGAAAATAAAATTTTCTTATTACCCGCTCTCCCCGATGAGTGGCAAAACGGCTTTGTTAAAGGTTTAAGAGCAGTAGGTAATATTAAAGTCGATATTTCCTGGGAAAACGGAGAACTGAAAGATTATAAATTGTACGGCGATACCGAAAACACAGAGATATTTATAAAAGGCAGAAAAATTAAATAATAGAAAACAACCGATTTTTATTCTGTTTTCACAGAACTATAAATCGGTTGTTTTAATTTGAATTTGTAATTTTATTTAAAGAGCGAATTTCTTTTCTACCGCTTTTGTAAAAGCATACATTTCGTCAATTTCTTTTTTCTTGCTTTCCGTTAAATCTTCGGGATTTCTTGTACGTGTGTTGATGCCGATTTTAACACCGTCAAGACCGAGATAGTATTTTGCATTAACGGGATAGCACTGACATTCGGCAACAGAGAAGAAACCTACAAGGTCGCTTAAAAACTTGGCTTTTTCATTATCTCCGTCTTCTATTGCTTTGAGAAGTTTTGAATATAAATCGGGGTGGAAATTAGCCATAACACCCGAATAACCGCTGCAGCCGATTTTCATACTTTCAAGGAAAAGAGCGGCATTTGCATTAAATATTTTAAGGTTACTCCCCTTTACGGCATCAAGTTTATCACTGATTTTCTTAAGACTGCAACAAGTATCTTTAAGGAAAAGGAAACGACCGTCTTCAGCCATTTTCTTCATAACATAGGGAGTTAACTCTCTTTTATAAGGATAAGGACATTCATATACACCGAAAGCGGTATCGGGAAGAGCATCTGCAACTTTAAACATATTTTCGAGTAAAACATCGTCGCTTTCTTCCTGTTTGGCAAAACGGTTGGAAATGAAAACATAAGCATCAATACCTGTTTCGACAAATGCTTTTGCTTCTTTAATCTGCGTTTCGATATCGTCTGCCGTGTGACCGGAAGCAACAACCGCCATATTCTGCGGTTTGTTTTTCATTATAAATTTCAAAATTTCGAGCCTTTCTTCAAAAGAAAGAAAGAAAATTTCACTGCTCTGGCAAATTGCAAAAATGCCGTCTACACCCTTTTTCTCATACCATTTCAAAAGTTCGAGAATGCCGTCAAAGTCTACTTTATTATCTGCCGTAAAAGGAGTAAGCATTGTTGGATATACGCCGTTTGGAATCTGTTTTGTCATAATAATCACTACCTTTAATTTTATATTGCGATTATATCACACATTTTGTAAAAAATAAATAGACTTTTCGGGAAATTTATTATATAATAGACTAAATTTATCAGGAGAAAAAGAAAATGAACATAAGGAAATATGAAAAGAAAGACCGGAAGGCGGTTATTCGCATTTGCCTTGAAAAGAAAAGTACGGATTATGAAATCTCGCCTTTTGATGATTTTATCAAGACAATGTTCTGCGAATATTATATTGATGTTGAGCCCGAAAACTGCTTTGTAGCCGTTGACGATGATGATATTCCTTTCGGATATATTTACGGTGTAGCAGATTATTTTAAGTATAAAGAAAGATTTACCCCGTATCTTGAAAGACTTAAGGTAATAGACGGCGGTCAGTACCTTTCGTGGAGCCTTGTGGAAATGTATGACCACGAGATTTTCGCCGATGAATACCCTGCCCATCTTCACATAGATTTACTTGAAGGACACACAGGCGGCGGAGTAGGCTCACAACTCATGGAAAAATTCTGCGCTTATCTTAAAGAGCGTGACATAAAAGGAGTAATGCTTATAGTCGGTAATGATAATACGGGAGCAAAAAGATTTTACGAGCGTCACGGATTTACAAAACTGCGTGAAAAAGAAAGCGGAACATCATACGGGAAATATCTGTGAAATATAAAGAAAAAGGGAGGAATGAATTTTGATTTTCAATTCTTATATTTTTATTTTTCTGTTCTTACCGTTTACAATATTATTGTATTTTGTTTTTAATAAATATTTCGGTGTGTTTTGCGGTAAAATAACACTTTTCATTGCTTCAATAATATTTTATGCTTATTTCAATATCAAGTACAGTCTGGTTATTATTACCAGTTCTTTGATAAATTATTTCTTTTCTCTGGTT
>JAZUHA010000267.1:0-5123 GCA_045641485.1 Acutalibacteraceae bacterium | reverse complement strand
CGATGTTATAATGTTTTTCAGTAAAACCGTTAAAAATTATATGAAAGACGGAGCGGTGTTTATCACATCCGGTATTATAGATACAAGAGCAGATGAAGTGGAAAAAGCACTTAATGAAAACGGACTTAAAATCACAGAGCGTAACGAAAACGGCGGTTGGGTTTGCTTTGTGAGTGAAGAGATATGTGATGATATATGTTAGATCCGAAAGTAATTGAAAAAATAATGAAGTATGACATTTTCGGCGATGATGAACATAATGAAAAAAGTATGAATGAACAGATATACAATAAAGGCATTTATCTTTCTTATGATGAAATTGCGGTTTTAAAATATATAAAAGAGCATCCCGATAAAAAAGAAAAACTTATTAAAATTTTAAAAGAAAACATTTATGATTATCAACTTTAAAAATAAAATTCAGGAGGAAAGAATTATGAAATTCCCGATAGCAATTCAACTTTATTCAGTTCGTGAGGACATGGAAAAAGATTTTTACGGAACATTAAAAAAGGTTAAAGAGGCAGGTTACGACGGCGTTGAGTTTGCGGGTCTTTTCGGTGAAAAGCCGGAAGACGTAAAAAAAGCATTGAAAGAACTCGAACTTGTTCCCGTTTCCGCCCATGTTCCTTATTACGATATGCTTTCCGACCCCGAAAATGTTCTTAAGGATTACAAAGAAATCGGTTGTGAATATGTTGCCGTTCCGTATCTTACAGAGGAATGCAGACCGGGTACTCCCGGATTTAACGATACCGTTGAGGGTATAAGAAAAATCGGTGAATCCGCCAAAAAACTCGGACTTCAGCTTCTTTATCATAACCACGATTTTGAGTTTATTAAAATTGACGGCAAGTATGCTCTTGATGTTCTTTACGATACGGTTCCCACAGAACTTCTTAAAACCGAACTTGATACCTGCTGGGTAAATGTCGGAGGCGAAAATCCCGCCGCTTATATCACAAAGTACAGCGGTAAATCTCCCGTAGTTCATCTTAAAGATTTTGCAGGCAGTAAGGGCAACGGTCCTTTGTATAAACTTATAGGTATAGACGATGATGGCGAAGCACCGGCTTCAACATTTGAATTCAGACCCGTAGGTTACGGTGTTCAGGACTTTTTTTCAATTCTTAATGCCTCTGAAAAAGCGGGTGCAAAATGGGTGGTTGTAGAGCAGGACGAGCCTTCTATGAACAAAACACCGCTTGAGTGCGCTGTTTTAAGTATAAATTACCTTAAAACTCTTTAATTGATTATTTTTATTTTGTGGGGTAAGAGGAGCAGTTATGACACGACATGATGCAAGAGAACAGGCCTTTTTGGTTATGTTTGAAAAAATATTCAATAACGAAGAAAAAATTTCCGAAATAATTGTAAAAGCCGAAGAGAACGATTTAATAAAATTAAACGGTTTTTCAAAAGATGTGCTTTTAAAGTACGAGGAAAAATGCGACGAAGTTGATAATGCGATTTCCGAACATTTAAAAGACTGGACTTTGCAAAGACTTCCGAAAGTCAGTCTTGCCGTGCTTCGTCTTGCCGCCACGGAAATTATGTTTTGTGAAGATACTCCTAACGGCGTTGCCGCAAACGAGGCTGTTGAATTAGCCAAAAAATTCGGTACTGTCGATGATGCTTCGTATATAAACGGCGTTCTCGGCTCACTTATAAAATCTCTGTAATATGGCAGTTTTCTCTGTAGACACAAGTAACTATACGACCTCTGTTGCCGTTATGACAAATGACGGCAAAATATGCGATAAAAAAAGGCTTCTTCCCGTAAAAGAGGGCGAAAGGGGAATACGGCAGAGCGATGCTGTTTTTCACCATACAAAAGCGTATAACAGTCTTGTTTCGGAACTTTTTTCCGAAGTCTATTTAAAAAACGAAAAAATAGAGGCAGTGGGTGCTTCCGTAACACCCACTACCGCAAAAGGCTCGTATATGCCGTGCTTTCTCGTGGGTGAAAGTTTTGCAAAATCGCTTTCTGCTGTTTTAAATGTTCCGTTTTTCGGATTTTCGCATCAGCAGGGGCATATTGCCGCAACACTGTATTCTTCGGGTAAAACGGAGTATTTTAATAAAGAGTTTATTGCTTTTCATGTTTCGGGAGGCACTACGGATGTCGTTTTGTGCACCCCCGAGAATAATAATTTTTCCGTAACACCGCTATGCGCTTCAAACGACTTGAAAGCAGGTCAGGCTGTAGACAGAGTGGGCGTGAAAATGGGGCTTTTGTTTCCTTGCGGAAACGAATTGCAGAAACTTGCCGAAAAATCAGAAAAAACTTATAAAAACAGAATAAAATTATATGACGGTTGCTGTTCTTTTTCGGGGCTTGAAAACAAGTGTCTTAAAATGATGGAAAACGGCGAAAAAAACGAAGATACCGCAAAGTTTCTTTTTACTTATATTGCCGACAGTTTAAGCGAAATGGCTTCGGCGGTATTAAAAGAACACCCGGGCTTACCGCTTGTTTTTTCGGGCGGTGTAATGTCGAACACGATAATTAAAAACATTATTTCTTCAAGATTTGAGTCGACTTTTGCCGAGCCTCGGTTCTCCTCGGACAACGCCGCAGGAACAGCATTTCTTACTTTTCGTGAGGTAAACGGATGACAGATGCAAAACCGCAGGTTTTTACCGTTTCACAACTTAATAATTTTGTTAAAAGTTATCTTGACGATAACGAATATCTTTCCCGTGTTTTCGTAAGCGGTGAGATTTCCGGTTTCAAGGCACATTATTCGGGGCATTATTATATGACGATTAAAGACGAAACTGCTTCCGTAAAAGCCGTGATGTTTGCGGGAAACGCTTCAAAACTTCGCTTTATGCCTGAAAACGGGCTTAAGGTAATAATATTCGGTTCTGTTTCGCTCTATCCGAGAGACGGCTCATATCAACTTTATATTACAAGTATGCAACCGCAGGGTGCGGGGGAATTATATCTTGCTTTTGAACAACTCAAAGAAAAACTCCTGAAAGAAGGGCTGTTCGATGAAAAATATAAAAAACCTTTACCGTTTTTGCCAAAAAGAATAGGTGTGGTAACTTCCGAAACGGGTGCGGCTGTAAGAGATATAATAAATGTTATTTCAAGGCGTTGCCCGATATGTGAAATCATATTAAAACCCGTACTTGTTCAGGGAGACGGTGCATCAAAACAGATTGCCGATGCCGTAACGCTTTTTAACAAATATAACGCCGCCGATGTGCTTATAGTCGGTAGGGGCGGAGGCTCTCAGGAGGATTTACGGGCTTTTAACGAGGAAATCGTCGCAAGGAGCGTTTTTAATTCAAAAATTCCCGTAATTTCCGCAGTCGGTCACGAGACGGATTTTACTATTTGCGATTTTGTTGCGGACAGGCGTGCGCCCACGCCGTCTGCGGCGGCAGAACTTGCCGTGCCCGATATTCAGGGCTTGAAAAATTATTTGCTTTCTCAAAAAAATCATCTGTTTTATCTGTTTGATGGGCTTTTAACTCTTGAAAGAGAAAGATTATTAAAATACGAAGATTCAGCGGTATTTAAAAATCCGCTTGTGAAAATTCAAGATAAAAAAGAAGAAATAAGTCTTTATCAAAAAAGGCTTTACGAACTTTCAAAGCAGATGTCGGGTGTAAATAAACAGAATATTTCTTATTTTGCAGGTAAACTCAATGCATTAAATCCGCTCAGCATACTTGAAAGAGGATATTCAGTTACTTATAAAGATAATGTTCCGATAGACGATGTTAAAAAAGTTTCTGTCGGTGACAATATAAAAGTTCAGTTTAAAAACGGCACAATTTGTGCCGAAGTGCTTAAAACAGACGGTGAACAAAATGAAAATGACTTATGAAGAGTCTGTAAAAAGACTTGAAGAAATAACAAAACTTCTTGAAAACGGCGGTGTAACACTTGAAGAAAGTTTTAAACTTTTTTCCGAGGGAACTGCCATAATAGCGAAATGTAACGAATATCTTAATTCTGCCGAAACAAAAATTAAAAAACTTTTTGAAAACGGTGAAATCAATGAATAACGAAAAAATGACGGAATATACATCGCTTGCGGAAAAATATATGTCAGACTTTTTCGCTTCAAAAGAAAGCGAACTTAAGGGCATATATGATGCAATGCGCTACAGTGTGGAAATCGGTGGTAAAAGAGTACGCCCGCTTCTTACTTTAATGTTTTGCGAAGCAGTCGGCGGAAACATTAAAAACGCCGTACCGCTTGCGTGTGCGGTTGAGTTTATTCACACATATTCTTTAATTCACGATGATTTGCCGTGTATGGACGATGACGATTACCGCAGAGGAAAACTTTCAAATCACAAAGTTTTCGGCGAGGCCACGGCAGTTCTTGCAGGCGATGCACTTTTGACGGCTTCCTTCGGACTTGTTACCGACGGTGCCGAAAAAGGTTTGTATTCAAACGAAATTGCCGTAAAAGCGATACAAAAACTTTCATACTATGCCGGTGCTTCCGGAATGGTCGGCGGTCAGTTTATTGATTTAGACGGCGAGGGCAAAGCATTCCCGATAGAAACATTAAGGCTTATGGACAAACTGAAAACGGGTGCTTTAATAGCGTGTGCGTGTGAACTCGGCTGTCTTGCAGGCGGTGCCGACGGTGAGCAGATTGAAAATGCGAAAATCTATGCCGAAAATATCGGACTTGCTTTTCAGATAAAAGACGATATACTTGATGTAACGGGAAGCCTTGAAAAACTCGGCAAACTTACGGGAAGCGATACCGAAAACAATAAATCAACTTATGTAAGTCTTCTCGGTTTAAACGAGTGCGAAAAACTTGTGGATGATATGACACAAAAAGCAAAAACAGCACTTGACTGTTTCGCTTTTCGTGATGATTTAACGGAATTTGCAGACTATCTTTCAAAAAGGGATAATTGAGAATGGAAAATAAACTTCTTTCGTCAATTAAAACGCCGGGCGATGTTAAAAAGTTAAGTGCGGAAAGTCTTCCGCTTTTGGCTTCGGAAATCCGCTCGGAAATAATAGACACCGTAAGCAGTAACGGCGGTCACCTTGCGTCAAATTTAGGCGTTGTGGAATTGACCGTTGCGCTTCACCGTGTCTTTAATTCTCCGAAAGATAAAATTATATGGGATGT
>JAZUHA010000266.1:0-2142 GCA_045641485.1 Acutalibacteraceae bacterium | reverse complement strand
TTCCATGGTTGATATTGATATTCTTGTTAAAAAGGAGCAATATGAACCTATAAAGCCGCTGATTTCTAAATTGGGACTTGTTGAAAAAGAGGAAAGCTTGCACGAGCTTATTTGGGAGTTCCAAAATTTTCAGGTTGAGTTCCATAAATCGCTCATTCCTTCAAACAACAAGGATTTTTACGGTTTTTTCGGTGACGGATGGAGTATTGCAAAGAAAACAAGCGAAAAATCCTGCGAATATTCAATGAGTGTTGACGATGAGTTTGTTTTTCTTGTTTGCCATATCGCCAAGCACATGAGGGATACCGGTATCGGCATTAAATACTTTGTTGATTTATGGTTATATATGAACGCCTATGACCTGAACGAAGAATACCTTAAAGAAAAGTTTGACGAGCTTAAACTTTATGAATTTTATCAAAACATAAAAGAAATGCTCCTTGTTTGGTTTGACGATAAGCCGTCAAACGAGAAAACCGATTATATTACGGACAATATTTTCGGCGGCCTTGTTTTCGGCAGCAACGAAAACCATATTTTATCAACCGGACTTGTTGCCTCAAAAAGCGGTAACGGATTTTCCGGCAGGGTTGTTAATTTCTTTAATCTTATGTTCCCCGATTTAAGACACATGAAACTAAAATACCCAGTTCTTGAAAAAGCGCCTATATTATTACCGTTTACCTACCCGATTCGTTGGTGCGAGGCGGTTTTCGTCAGAAAAGGAACCATAAAAAAATATTCCGAAGAATTAAATATGCAATCGGCGGAAAATATTAAGGATTACGAAGAAAAACTTAAATATATAGGTCTTCAATATAATTTTGACGATTAAGATTAGTGTTAATAAAAAAGGAGGAAAAGCAAATTGAAAAACTCACTAACAGGAAACAGGATAACCACTATAGATGTGGCAAAAGGAATAGGTATTATATTTGTCGTTTATTCTCATATAGCTAACTCCGGGGCATTTTACAATATTGTTTATTCTTTTCATATGCCATTGTTTTTTATGCTTTCGGGAATGATGTTGAATACCTCAAAATTCAAAACCTTATCAGAACTTCTTAAAAAGCGATTCAAAACTTTGATTTGTCCGTATTTTTTCTTTTGTGCGGTAGGTATTCTTTATAATTCTATATACCGACTGATTTTTGACAGAGCCGGTTTTCTTGATTTTTTATTTAAAAGCATTTCTTCGGTTTTTTTGGCACAAGGTGGAAAATACAGACATTTTGGGTTGTTTAACACTCCTTTATGGTTTGTTCCATCTCTGCTTTTAATGCAAGTGATGTTTTACCTTTTGGACAAATACATAAAGAACAGGTATATATTTCATACCCTTACAATAGTAATTATACCGTTTTTCGGTTGGTTTACCGAAACCCCGTTTGCGGTAAAATATTTTGATATTTCTTTTTTGCCGTTCAATTTCAGTTCGTCATGTTTTGCTATGATATTTTTCACAGTAGGAAACATAGTATACAAAAAATATAAAGATAAAATATTCAATATTGAATTAAATTCAAAAAACATTACTATACTAATATTGTTGATAATTGTTTTAGGGGCTGTTACTGCTTTTGTCGGTATAAAAAACGGAGATGTTTCCATTGGTGGCAGGGTGCTTAATAACGGATTACTGTTTGTTATTTCGGGATTTTCCGGTTCGGCAATGATTATTTGCATAGCATCGTTGTTTAAACACTCTCGCATACTGAAATATTGCGGAGAAAACTCTTTTACCATTATGGGAATACATATAATAATTTATCAATTCTGTATTACTTCTTTTGATGTTATTTTAAAATACACTTCTTTTAATATAACAAAATATACTTTGATTCTTGACAAGAGTTTTTCAGGAGAAATAATAACTACGATTTTTATTTCGTTTTTGTCCGTGATATTTACTATAGTGTATAACTTTGTTAGAGCAAAAATAAAAAACAACAACAAATCCAAGCCACCGGTATTACAAGGTCAGCATTAAATTTATTGAAGAAAAAACAATCCCCGAAGATTAACTTCGGGGATTGTTTGATTTTTATTAAGCATAAAATAATACTCTCAGTCGGCGGAAATTGCGTCAAGTATTACCTGCTTTGCTTCGGGCTTTGAGTCGCCGTGTTTAACAAAGCT
>JAZUHA010000265.1:0-2670 GCA_045641485.1 Acutalibacteraceae bacterium | reverse complement strand
AAATTCCCAGCTTATTTCCGCATTTTCCTGAAGCTCAGCTTTGACTGAAATTTCGGCAGACTTGAAATCATCTGCAACATCAACATCAATAAAAATATCGGAGATATGTATTTCGTCACGCTCAAGGATATAAACGTCACGGAAAATTCCCGACAGACGGAAAAAGTCCTGATCCTCCATATACGAACCTGTACACCATTTCACAACGAGAACCTCAAAGGTATTTTCTCCGTCTGCGAGCAGGTCGGTAATTTCAAATTCGCTTGTGCAGTGGCTTACCTGCGAATAGCCTTTGAAAATCCCGTTCACCCAAAGATAAAAGCAGGAAGCAACTCCCTCAAAATTTATGTAATATTTTTTATTGTTTTTCTTTGCAAAATTTATTTTTTTACGGTAAAATCCGCACGGAATTGTATCAGGAAGAAACGGAGGGTCAACGGGATACGGATAATCCTGATTTATGTAATTCGGAACATCGTATCCTCTGTCCCGTTTTAACTGCCAGCAAAACGGAACAGTCATTTTATCACGGCAAATTATTCCCGAAGTGAAACCGTCTTTTTCTATATCAAGCTCTTCAACATTTTTAAAAAATTCAAAGTCCCATTCGCCGTTCAGCAATGTGAAAAACTCGGATTTTTCACGGCACTCAAACGCTTGTGTTTTTCTTTCAAACGGGACAAAATATGCACGTGGTTTTTCGCAGTTTACGTGAATATTTTCAAGCTGTCTGTAAAATCTGTCAATCATAAAAATCTCCATTCTGCCGCTAAAGCGTCAGCACAAATAGGAATTAAAGAGTGCTGAACAGCGGCAATTTTTATTGTATAATTGTTTTGAGGAGGAAGACACACTACAACGCACGGTAGGAGGAGTCGTAGAGGTACTTCTTACTTAAAACAGTATAAAAATCAGTGTTGGAATCATCTTTTCAAGCACAAATAAGTGTTGCCTTTGAGCACGTACGCTAAGAATTGTTTTAGCACCTGTTAAATTGTGTGATGATTCAGTCACTGTCTTCTTCCTCACATTTTTTACAGGGAGGAAGATTGTTTGAAAGTTATTTATCCAATTTGTTGTGGCATAGATGTCCACAAAACCTTTTTGGTGGGAACAATTATTTCCACCTCTGACGGTGTACAGCCTCACTACCAGAAGAAGCGCTTTTCTACTTACAATTCGGATTTACATCGTTTTGCCGATTGGCTTCACTCGAATAATTGCCTTGATGTTTGCATGGAATCTACAGGCAAGTATTGGGTTCCTGTGTTCAATATCCTTGAAAAACGTAGCATCCGTGTTACCATTGCTAATCCCAAATGGGTAAAAGCTGTAAAAGGTAACAAGGACGATACCAAGGATTCCAAATGGATTGGTGACTTGTTTCGTTTAGGTTTGGTTCCCGGTAGCTTTATACCTTCAAAAGATATTCGTATTCTTCGGGAATTTACCCGTTACCGCTACAAACTGACTTCAATGAAAAGCAGTGAGAAAAACCGTTTTCAAAATGCCTTTACCGTTTGCAATGTTGCTCTCGATTCTGTAGTTTCAGATATGTTCGGAAAGTCTGCAACTGCAATTACAGATTACCTGATATCCGAAGATACCTTCAATCCGGAATATTGTGTTTCTCTTTTACAACGCTCTTTGAAAAAGAAATCCGAATCCGTGTTAGAATCTATTGAAGGTTATTCCATCACCCAAGAGCAAAAATTTCGTATGAGAATTGTCCGTTCTCATCTCAATTACATTGAAAACCTTATTTCGCAGATTGATTCTGCAATTGATGGTATGGTCGCAAAACACGAAAGTCTCATTTCACTTCTTTGCACAATTCCCGGTGTTGACCGTAATTCTGCAATTACAATAATTTCTGAGATTGGAAACGATATGTCGCAGTTTGGTTCCTCAAAACGTTTGTGTTGTTGGGCGGGATTAACACCCGGCAACAATGAATCTGCCGGCAAGAAAAAGTCTGTTCGCATTACACGTGCAGGAGTTTATCTCAAACCTGCATTGGTGCAAGTTGCCCATGCAGCCGTGAAAGCTACTGACAATTCTTACTACCGCTTAAAATATGAGCAGATTGCTAAACGCAGAGGAAAGAAACGAGCTATTATTGCCATCGCACGAATGATTCTCACTGCTATTTTCCAAATGTTGACTACGGGCGAGGCTTGGAATCCCACCGACCTTTTCAAAGTGGATATGCCTGAATCTCTTAAAGAAAAGCAATTATCTAAGGCTGTCAAGCAAGCTACAAAGTTCCTTGAAAAGCAAGGTTTAACTGTCGCTTAACTTTAACTCTTAGCTTTTATCTCCAACTCTGCAAAAAACTTTTTTCTTGCAGGGTCTTTTCCTTATGCCTTTTGGGTGGTGAGTTGTTTAATTCTTTCACGCTAACCCTCCTGTTGTTTATGTAACTGTTTTTATTATAACGAAATTCAGAAATAATGTCAATTTTCAATGACTTTATTTTTTCACCGCTTTATTTGACGGAATTAACTGTATATTTCTCAAAATCTGTTTTGTGTCTTCAACAACAGTTAAACACTTTTTCCCGTCTTTTGATTTCATTCTCAAACCTTAATAATTTACAAGGATATTATCGAACGCAAAAAAATCACACGCCCCGATGTTCTTGAATTAACCATGGACTTGCCTTGTTCT
>JAZUHA010000264.1:0-2093 GCA_045641485.1 Acutalibacteraceae bacterium | reverse complement strand
AGCATTTTCCTTTTTGAACACGCTATATATTGCATAAAAATATCACGAAAATGAATATTTATCCAAAATTCTACAAATTTTTGTCGTTATGTCCTTGACTTTATAAATAATAAGTGTATAATATGCACATATAAAATTTTCGGGCGGTGTTCAAAATGAATAAAAAAGATATAAAAAAGGTTGTTCTTGCCTATTCCGGCGGACTTGATACTTCAATAATCATCCCCTGGTTAAAAGAGAATTATAATAATTGCGAGGTTATTGCCGTTTCCGGTAATGTAGGTCAGGACAGCGAACTTGACGGTTTGGAAGAAAAAGCCATTAAAACAGGCGCTTCCAAACTTTACATCGAAGACCTTACGGAAGAATTTCTTACAGACTGTGTTTTCCCGTCTGTTCAGGCAGGTGCAAAATATGAGAACTATCTTCTCGGTACCGCATTTGCAAGACCGGCTATAGGCAAAAGAATTGCCGAAATCGCCATAGCAGAAGGCGCAGATGCCATTTGTCACGGCTGTACCGGTAAAGGTAACGACCAGGTAAGATTTGAAATGGCAATAAAAATGTTTGCCCCGGATATGCCCATTATCGCTCCATGGAGAGAGTGGACAATCAAATCCCGTGAAGAAGAAATCGATTATGCGGAAGCACATAATGTTCCTCTTAAAATAAACCGTGAAACAAACTACTCCAAAGATAAAAACATCTGGCATCTTTCTCACGAAGGTCTTGACCTTGAAGATCCGTGGAACGAGCCTCTTTACAATAAGCCCGGCTTCCTTGAGATGGGTGTTTCTCCCGAGCAGGCTCCCGATGAACCCACTTATATGACAATTCACTTTGAAAAAGGTATTGCCACAGCTGTAGACGGTGTTGAGATGGGTGCTGTTGACCTTGTTAAAAAGCTTAATGAATTGGGCGGCAAAAACGGTATAGGTCTTCTTGATATCGTCGAAAACAGACTTGTAGGTATGAAATGTCGCGGCGTATATGAAACACCCGGCGGAGAAATTCTTTATAAGGCTCACGAAATTCTCGAAACAATCTGCCTTGACAAGGAAACCGCTCACTACAAATCACTCGTTGCACAGAAACTCGGTGAAATTCTTTATAACGCACAGTGGTACACTCCCCTTACCGAAGCAATTCTTGCTTTTGTTAAGGAAACACAGAAAACCGTTACGGGCGATGTAAGACTTAAACTTTACAAAGGTAACATCATAAATGCAGGTGTTAAATCTCCGTATTCACTTTACGATTCCGAGATTGCAACATTTGATGAAGACGATGTTTATGACCAGAAAGATTCTCAGGGCTTTATAAACCTTTACAGTCTTCCCACAAAGGTTATGTCCAAGATGAAATCAAAAAACAATCTTTAATCTTTTCGCATTCAGTACAGAAAAAATAAAATAACATTTGTTTCATACCGTTTTTTCAACAGTTATTCATTTAACGGTTGAAAAACGGTTTCTGTATATTTATTACTTTTTCGGAGGAATTATAATGGATAAAATGTGGGCAGGCAGATTCAGTAAAGCACTCAACGAGAAAGCAGACGATTTTAATTCATCTGTTCATTTTGATATGAGAATGTTCCGCCAGGATATAAAAGGCTCGCTTTCTCACGCCGAAATGCTTAAAAGGCAGGGCATTATTACGGAAAATGACTGCGAACAGATAACAAACGGCCTTGTTTCCATACTTGAGGATATAGAAAACGGCACTCTTCCCATTGATATGAAAGCGGAAGATATTCATATGTTTATAGAAGGTGAACTGACTTCCCGTATAGGCGAAGCAGGAAAAAGACTGCACACTGCAAGAAGCAGAAATGACCAGGTCGCCGTTGATATCCGCCTTTACATTCGTGATGAGGCGGAAGAAATCAAGAAACTTTTACTTACCGTAATAAATGCGGTTTATACGGTTGCCGAAAAAAATCAAAAAACGATTATGCCCGGTTACACACATCTTCAAAGAGCGCAACCCATAACTTTCGCTCATCATCTTCTTTCTTATGAAATGATGTTTATGCGTGATTACGGCAGAATATGTGATAAGTCGGAGGCCAAGCGGTCTTAGGAAGACAA
>JAZUHA010000263.1:0-2413 GCA_045641485.1 Acutalibacteraceae bacterium | reverse complement strand
CAGACATATCAAATTCAACAGACACTGTCTGTTAAATTGAGTTGGTCGCATTATTGTGAATTACTTTTGATTTCCGAAGACGACAGAAGAAGTTTTTATGAAAAAGAATGTATAAACGCCGGCTGGTCGGTAAGAGAATTAAAAAGGCAGATGGAAACATCACTTTACGAAAGATTGTTATTATCATCCGGCACGGAAAATAAAGAGCGTGTTCTTGATTTGGCACTGAACGGAAATGAAATAGTTACGGCAGGAGACATAATAAGAGACCCTTATGTGTTTGAATTTTTGGGAATACCGGAAGATAAACCGATATTGGAAAGTGATCTTGAAAAAGCATTATTACAGCATATAGAAAAATTTTTGCTTGAACTCGGAAAAGGCTTTATGTTTGTAGGAACACAGCAAAGAATAACACTCGGTAATGAGCATTATTATGTTGATATGGTATTCTATAACAAAATACTTCACTCTTATGTACTTATTGAATTGAAAACAAAAAAACTTATGCCGTCGGCAGTCGGACAGATTAATATGTATCTGAATTATTATTCCGAGGAAGTAAACGAAGAAAGCGACAATCCGCCTATCGGAATAATTCTTTGCACTGACAAAGATTTCCTCGGAGCGGAATACGCTCTCGGCGGATTAAACAATAATATATTCGCTTCAAAATATACTTATGTTATTCCGGATAAAAAAGAATTGATAGCACAGGTTGAAGCCGTGCTTAATGATATAAATAATAACGGAAAGTCTGTAGAAAATGATAAATAAAAATGATGAATTTGAAATGATGATAACGGGCTACACCTCCGAAGGCGGCGGTGTGGGAAAACATGACGGTATTGCGGTATTTGTCGAAAACACCGCAATAGGCGATATTATACTTTGCCATATCATCAAAGCAAAAAAGAATTATGCCGTGGGCAAAGCGGTTAAAATAATCAAAAAATCGAAAGAAAGAATTTTACCCGAATGCGAAGCGTTTAATTCCTGCGGCGGCTGTTCGTTTTGGCATATTAAATATGATGCCGAATTAAAGTATAAAGAAGAAAAAGTAAAAGAAGATTTTAAAAGAATAGCGCATTTTGAACCGGAATTTGAAAAAATCATTCCGTCACCCGTTCAAAAATACTACAGAAATAAAGCACAGTACCCCGTAAGACGGGAAAACGGCAATTTGCAAATCGGTTTTTACGCAAAAAAAAGCCACCGTGTCATAGACTGCAGCGACTGCCTTTTGCAACCCGCAGAATTTACGAAAATAACCGAAATTATAAGAAAATGGATAAATAATTATAATATCCCCGTATTTTCGGAAAATATCGGCTGCGGACTTATTAAGCATATCTATTTAAGAAAAGCGACAGAAACAAACGAAATTATGGTCTGCCTTGTAATAAACGGTGATGACCTGCCGGAAGCAGATGAACTGACAGCCGAACTGAAAAATGTTGACGGCTTTGCGACTCTCATAATAAACATAAATAAAAAGAACGGTAATACAGTACTCGGGGAAAATTGCAAAACGGTTTACGGTAAAGGATATATTACGGATGTGCTTTGCGGAGTAAAAGTTAAACTTTCGCCGCTGTCGTTCTATCAGGTTAACCACGACTGTGCGCAGATTCTCTACGAAAAAGCGGCGGAATATGCAGGGCTTACGGGAAATGAAACCGTACTTGATTTGTATTGCGGAACGGGTACAATAGGACTTTCCATGGCAGATAAAGTTAAGTTTCTTTACGGTGCGGAGATTGTTCCCGATGCCGTTAAAGATGCAAAAATAAATGCCGGACTAAACGGAATAAAAAATGCCGAATTTATTTGCGGTGATGCTTTTAAAGCCGCCGAAGAACTTAAAGAAAGAAAAATTACGCCCGATGTGGTTATACTTGACCCGCCACGTAAAGGCTGTTCCCCGGAACTATTAAAAACCGTTTCCGAGATTTCTCCCGAAAGAATAGTCTATGTTTCCTGTGACCCGGCAACTCTCGCAAGAGATTGCGAAAGACTTTTGCCTTTGGGCTATAAAACCGAAAAAGTCACACCCGTGGATATGTTCCCGAGAACTTCCCATGTGGAAACTGTCGTGTTGATGTCAAAAGTGAACACAGTTAATGGTTAAAACTCTTTTATTTCAAAGGCTTAAAGCAGTGCTATCGTTAAACGGTAAAAAGCCGCTAATGCAGTACTTAAGAATGAAATACAAAGATGTGAAAAGAAATATTATTAAAGTGGAATAGGTGGTGAGAGAAATCGAAACATTTTATTTAATAGATTATGAAAATGTAAATAGCGATGGGTTGGCAGGTTGTGACAAGCTCACAAAGACAGATCATATCATTATTTTCTTTACGAAAAATGCTATGAAGATAAATATGTCTGAGATTGCCAATCATGGAGAAGC
>JAZUHA010000262.1:0-2392 GCA_045641485.1 Acutalibacteraceae bacterium | reverse complement strand
TACAAGGGCAGGCGTGGAACTTGTGAAGATACCCACTATATCAGAGCGGATTATCTTGAGCAGGTCGTAATGCTTGAGCTTCGCAGAATGGCTGAATTTCTGTATGCCGATGAGGAACGATTTGCGGAGATACTTCAGGCTAAAACCAACAAGGATATTATTCAGCAGAAAAAGTATCTTGAAGAAAGCTTACAGAAAGCCATAGCGAGAACGGCTGATGTGGAAATGCTGTATGAAAGACTTTATGAAGATAATGTCAAGGGCAAGGTATCCGACAGCTCATTTGAAAGGCTCTCACTCAAATATGAAACAGAGCGTGACGAGCTGAAAATGAAGATAAAGGATATTCGTATTGAATTATCCGGCATAGAAACAATGCGTCAGGGCACGGAGCAGTTCACAAAGGCTATCCGTAAGTTTATGGAAATGGAAACCTTATCCTCCGTTCTTCTCAGAGAGCTTGTTGAAAAGATAGAAGTCTATACAGCGGAAGGACAAGGCAGACGAAAAACACAGCGGATAATCATTTACTACAAATTCATCGGTGCGATTGATATTCCGGCAGGTTCAAACTGCGGAAGATTACGCAAAGAGACAAGGCAGGGCGTTGAGGTTGAGTATATTACTCAATCAAAATCCGCCTGACAACAAAAAAGAGCAGGTCTAAAGCCTGCTCGGTTACATAAACAAAAATATATATGAATCATTGCCTGACAAAAAGAAAATCGAGTATTCACTTGTGTTATGAATACTCGATATGGTCCGAGTGGCGAGACTTGAACTCACGGCCTCTTGACCCCCAGTCAAGCGCGCTACCAACTGCGCCACACCCGGATAGCGAAAGATATAATATCATATACCGACGAATAATGCAAGTGTTTTTCATAAATTTGATTGAATAATCTTTATAATCTTTATAAATCTTTATAATCTTTAAATTTTTAATAATCTTTAAATTCTTTAAAATCTCTGTAAATTTAATATATTCGTTAATTTATGATGATTATATATTTCTGATTAAGCAAAAATATTAAATATCCGCATTCATCATAATCTGTTTATATGCTTTCATAAATCTTTCGGAAAGGAACGGAACAATACTGTCTTTTTCGATGTTTTCAAGGTTTTTAAACGGCACAAAGCCTCCTGCAAATCCGGGGTGACCGCCGCCGCTTCCTATTCCGTCAAGAGCGGATTTTGTTAAAATTCCCGCATCAATATACGGCAAAATAGACCTTGTCGAAAGTTTTATGCCGTATTCTCTTTGTGAAAAAACTATGGAAACACTCAATTCGTCGATACTTAGCATAAAATCGGAAAGTGCGGAAACAAGCCCGTCGGGACAGTCGAACGGTACAAACGAAATACCGATATCCGCTACCACTTTAATATTTTCAATGGCAAGACCGAAAGCCTTTAAATCTGTAAGAATCAGGTTGCTCGTTTCAAGAAAACGGAGGTTTTCGCTGTCGGAATATTTAAGAAGAACCGAAAAACAGTTAATATCCGTTTCGGTAGTTCCCCTTGTAAAGTTAAGTGTATCCATTTTTAAACCGTACAAAAGTGCCGTTGCAACATCACGGGGAATTTCTTTGCCTGATAAAATGAATTCATTTGTAATAATCGAAGCGCAGGCACCGATAAGCGAAACGTACTTAAATTCATAATCGCAATCGATCATGGTGGGGTGGTGGTCAATACAGGCAAAAACATTTCCGCCGTTTATCGTTACATTTCCGGCTTTGTTTTGCGAGTCGGCAAGTATGATATTGTCATCGTCATTATAATTGCCGTCAAAAGGCTTAATGTCTATATGAAAAAGCGATACCATTCTTTCCGTACTTATTCTGTCGATTTTGCCGACATAAACAATTTTTGTTTCTATTCCGTACTGTGAAAGCAGGTATTTTAAAGCGTACGAAGATGCAACCGCATCGGGATCGGGGTAATCGTGAGTCTGTATATAAATATTCTTTTTGTTTTTGCAAATTTCCGAAAGTTTCTCTATCATAAGTGCACTCCGTTAAATATTCAATAGTCTTGAAACATTATATCAAATTCGCCCGAAAATTGATATAGTGTTTTTTAAAAATACGGTTGAGAATTTTTTTGCGAGAATTTTTTGCTGTTTTGCACATTCGATAATCATCCGTTACCAAAGCAACCGTCAGTCGAATATAATTTTATAAAGATTTAATAATTCCTCTGTATTTCTTTACAAATACCTCGTTTATTTCGTCTCCGCCGTCAACATTACTGCTTGAAAAAACTTCGGGAGTAAAACCGTCATCAAGCATTTTTTCTATACAGCCTGCGGCAACGGCGTTAAGTATGGCGGCGCCTGTACTTGTAGATGTCGGTGAAGCGTTTCTGCCGAGTTTTTCAAAATATA
>JAZUHA010000261.1:0-1558 GCA_045641485.1 Acutalibacteraceae bacterium | reverse complement strand
AACTTTAAAGAAAGACATTCTGCCTACAAACGGGTCTGCAACCGTCTTGAAGCATACAGCAGAAAGAGGCTTATTAACATCACAAAGTTCACCGTCATCATCACGGGGAGCGGGAGCAAGTTTTGTAATACCGTTAAGAAGAAGGTCAACCGCATCAAGCGTATAACCTGAACAGGCATAAACGGGAATAACAGTTCCGTCAAAAACTCCCTTTGAAAGACCTGCTACGATTTCGTCATGTGTAAACTCTTCACCGTCGAAGAATTTCATCATAAGTTCGTCATCGGCAGAAGCAACGGCTTCCGTAAAAGAATCATGAATACCGTTAATAACAGCATCATCGGGCATCGGAACTTCCGTGCCTTTGCCGTTTGCATACTTAAAAGCCTTATTCTGAAGGAAGTTTACATAACATTCAACCTTACCGCCGTTCATAAACGGGACAACAACGGGACAAATTGCGGTAGAATATGCTTCTTTAAGAGCGTCAAGTGTTTTATAGAAGTCGGAATTATCAGCATCACATTTAGTAACGGCAATATACTTGGAAAGACCCGCTCTGCCTGCGGCACGCAAAGTTTTTTCTGCACCGACATCAACGCCGCCGCCTGCCGAAAGAACCGTTATAACGGATTCGCAGGAGCGAAGACCTTCGCTTCTTGCACCCTCAAAATCAAAAAGACCGGGAGTGTCAAGAATATTTACTTTTTTCTCTTTCCATTCAAGATAGCCCAAAGCAGAAGAAATCGACACTTTTCTTCTTTTTTCTTCGGCATCGAAATCAAGTACGGTATTACCGTCTGCAACTTTGCCTAATCTGTCTGAAGCACCTGCAAGGAAAAGCATTGCTTCCGCAAGAGTCGTTTTACCTCTGCCGCCGTGACCTGCAATAGCCACATTTCTTATATTTTGTGTAGAATATGTTTTCAAAACCAATTCCTCCCAAAAAAGAATTTATAGATGATATACTACAGCAAAAAAAATTGCTATATTTGTTATATTAGCACAGAATATTCCCGTTTTCAATGATTTTTTTGAGTAAATTGTAAATATTATTGATATTACATAATATTGTATGCAATATTTTATGTACTTTAGCAAAAATACGGCATAAATATAAATTTTGATTGAAAAAAAGTTAAAAATATGGTATCATTGGACAAAATGAATTATTATGAGAAATTGTAACTATATTTGATATTCGGAGGTGCTTTTATGGAAAACGGCAAACCGAGTGTTCCGCCCATGAAAGATAACACAAATACAGAAAAAAGTAAAAATACCGGAGTAAAAAAATATCTTAAATTTATTATTCCCGCTATTGTTCTTATTATAGTAATTGCCGTAGTTATTGCATTATTCCTTGTAAAATCAAAAAATAAAGGCGAGCCCGTAGTCGTCACCGATGAAAACGGAGTGCCGTACACAGATGAAGACGGAACACCCGTTACCGTTGTACCCGAAACAGTATGCGTTCCTTTGACCGATGTACTCGGTGAAAAGGTTACGGATACAAACGGAAAAGTCGTTACGACGGTTTATTATAAAGAAGTAAAAG
>JAZUHA010000260.1:0-5126 GCA_045641485.1 Acutalibacteraceae bacterium | reverse complement strand
GTTTGCGCCGGCAAGGACGGCAAGACCTTTGAGATTCCCTGCGATTCCGTTATAAGCTGCATGGGCTACAAGCCCAACCCGCTCGTAAAAGACGGCGGCAAGAACGTTTACCTTGTGGGCGACTGCCTTGCAATAGGAAATCTGCGCTCGGTTATATGGCGCGCCTATGACGTCGCCATGGCAATATAAACTGCCATATTCGGCGCAGAACGGAAAGATAATGTTAATGCGTATGCGAAAAATCGCATACGCATTTTATTTTCTTTCCTAAGCGTTTCCCCGCCCGCTCGGAGTATCTGTGTTAACCGGACTTAAGGGCCTGTAAATGAAAAAAACGGATTATTAACAGTTGAGTTTAGGCTGACGAGCAAAGATTGAATTTAACAAAAAGCATCGTTTACGCATTATGTGTAAACGGTGCTTTTAATCTATCCGGTGCAGTATTAACTTTCATCCGCAAGAATACGGTATATATTCTCGGCAATGTTTTCAACCAATGGTACAACAACACTGTTGCCGCATTGCTTATATATGCTTTTTTCAGGTGTATTACCGAATCTGAAATCTTTCGGGAAACCCATAAGTGCAAGGCATTCATAGGGGGTGATTTTACGAATACCGAAGTTGTCTCTTATAATCGGAATGCGGTTAAACCAAGTGCCCATATTTGCTTTCAGCGTGAATGATATGCCGTCTTTGCTCTTTTGAATACCGTAATCGGAAAAACGGTATATCTGCTCACAATCTGTAATAAATGCCGACAATTTTGCATATTCCGACGAATCCGTGCCGTAATACAGCGAATCCTGCGCCTTTACCGTCATATCTATTACATCGGTAATGTGCTTTTTCAATTCGCACGTTTCGGGGAATTTGAATTTTTCGGCAAGCGTTTCATCTTTGAACGCAACAATATATGTTCTTGTTCTGTGCTGCGGAATACCGTAATCGCTTGCATCGGCAATCAAATAGCGTATTATATAACCTCTGCTCAACAGTTCGTTGTGAATTATATTAAATGTTTTTCCGTTGTCGTGTTCGGTCAGATTGGCAACATTTTCCAAGAAAATGATTTGCGGCTGCAAACTGTCTGCCGCCCGCATAATCTCAAAAAACAGATTACCGCGAGCATCTGCAAATCCCTCTTTTTTACCGCACACGGAAAACGGCTGGCAGGGAAAGCCTGCCGTGATAATATCGACTTTTTCAACACCGGAAAAGTCGATTTTTCTTATATCACCGCACAAAAGTAAAGTATCGGGAAAATTCAATGCATAGGTTTTGCAGGCATCCGAATCAATTTCGTTTGCCCAAACAACTTTAAATCCTGCTTTTTCAAACGCCGAATCAATGCCGCCTATGCCTGCAAAAAGGCTGCCCACCTTATATTCTTTCATCATTTTATAAATCTGATTTGAAGATTAAGGTCGATATAATACTTGTTGTCTTTCTTTTTAACAACGGCATAATCGTGTCTTCCGGCACCGCCTCTGTCAAAGCGTGTATTGCCGAGAAGATAATCCTCAAAATCGTTTCTGTTATAGAGATGATAGCATAGAACTTCGCCGTCTTCTCTTACGATTATATAACCGCCGTTTGCATCCGCGTGACCTGACCAAACTTTGCCGGGCAGCATACCGAGTGCAGATTCGGTCAGTAGTTTTTTGATTTTGTAATGATAGTATTTATGTCCCTCGGTTAAATCATAACCGAGAGGATTCTTCTCGGTTACTGCGTTTACGGCTGCAAGAATGTTGTTTGTTCCGTTTTGATAATACTCAAGCATTGTATATCCGACTATTGCCGGCAAATCGGAATCAATCAAAACGAGATTGTTTTTAAAGGTTGCACCGGTCATTCCGGCAAATCGTAAAGATAAGCCGTTTTCTGCGATACAACATATTCTTGCGGCAACGGAAATATCTCTTTTAGTGACACCGTTACTTTCTTTTTCAACAAACAAACCGTTGATTTCATCCATTAGTTCGTCTGTCATATTTCCGCATATTTCAAAAGTAAAATTAGTATTTGTACCTGCATTAAGAAGTGTTGCAGGCTTACCCAACCGCGATTTAATACTGAAGCCGAGTGTCGGCGTAAGTCCTGTATTAAAATCGTGGACTTTTATGGTAATATCTGATTTATCGGCAGAAGGTGCTTTTAATCTCGTGCACGTTATTTCTTCCATAAACTCCGATGTTTCAAGGATTTCAAATGCCGCGGTTCCCTTGGTATTAACGATTTTTCCGTAAAGCAACTCTGCTTGTGTTTTAAATGTACCGGTACCGATACTGACTTTAATTTTGCCGTTTTCGTTTTCGATGTTTACTACTTGTTCGTGACCGTCAAAAAAGAAATGTAATGTACCTGCTTGTTCATTGCGTATAATTTCAATAATATCATAAAAGATATTATCTTTTTTGTTTAACTCGCCGTCAGCGCCGTACAATTTACCGTCTGCAAGTAATTTAAAAAGAGTGTATATTTCGCTCCATTCGCCCTTATTACCTTTAAGCATTATCCAACACCGCCTTTATTTCTTTTGCTATTGCTTCAATAACATTTACCGTTACGCTGTTTCCGAACTGTTTGTATAAATGAGTATCGGCAAGAACGAATTTAAAATCATCCGGGAAGCCTTGCAGCCTTGCCCACTCACGTGGCGTCATTTTACGAATACCGAGTTTATTTATTTCGCCTTTGATATGTGTTGTAGGCGTTAAATCCTTTTGCCGTTTATCTATGACAAGATTTCTTTCTCTGCCCATACCGCCGCATACTATTGCACCGGCAATATCACTCCAATCTCTGATTTCATAACCGAAGCCGTTACCTTTGGCGGCGTGACGGGCTTTATGAGCAACCAAAGTATCCCAATATGCCGTGCTTAAATAATATTTTGCGGGAACGGGATCTTCCTCACAAATATCCCACAAACATTTTGAATCATCGGTTTTTTCGGGGAATGTAAAGGTTCCGGGAGCAATATCGTTTCTAAATGCAACTATATATATTCTTTCTCTGTTTTGCGGAACACCGAAATTTCTTGAATTAAGAACCTTTGAAAAAACGGTATAGCCCAAATTCTCAAAAGTCTTGCAAATAATTTTAAAGGTTTTTCCTTTATCGTGAATAGTCAGACCTTTTACATTTTCGCAAAAAATTACTTTAGGTTTGTGATATTCGCATATACGGGCAACATCAAGGAACAATGTGCCGCGGCATTGACCTTTGTAATCATCGTCAAAACCTTTTCGTGCTCCCGCAAGGCTGAATGCCTGACACGGAAAACCGGCAAGACAAATATCAAATTCAGGAATTTCCGATTCGGGTATTTTTGTAATATCGCCGGCTATTTCAAAATCATCATCAAAATTAGCCTTGTAAGAAGCCTGCGCGAACTTATCCCATTCGCTGACAAAAACGGTTTCTATATCTTCACCGAATGCTCTGTCAAATCCTATTCTTATACCGCCGATTCCCGCAAACAAGTCTATTGATTTATAATTGCTCATTGCTTTTTACCGCCTTTTCTATAACATCGGCACATTTTTCGGGGGATTTTTTTATTTCTCTGCCCCAAAATCTGATAACAGTCCAACCGTCTGCCTTGAGTTTTTCGGTTACTTCTCTGTCGCGTGCCATATTTCGCTCTATTTTCGGAATCCAAAAATCGCGGTTTGACTTTATTTCTGCGCTTTTGTGTTCCCAATCAAAGCCATGCCAAAATTCACTGTCACAGAACACAGCAACCTTTTTGCCTTTAAAAGACAAATCGGGATGCCCGAAAACCGTTTTATCGTTTTTTCTGTACCGTATGCCTCTTTGCCACAATTCTCGCCTTAAAAGCCTTTCAATATCTGAATCCTTATTCTTTACGGCCTGCATATTTCTGTGCCTTTGTTCGGGTGTGTGTCTGTCCATATCGAGTTCCTCTTATCTGTCAATTTCAACAATATCACCGAAATCACATTCCAAAGCCTCGCATATTCGCGTAAGTATCTCCATTGAAACATACTCATTTTTATTCAGTTTTGTTAAAGTGGATTGCGAAAGCCCCGCTATCTGTCTTAACTGTGCTTTGGTTATTTTCTTTTCGATAAGCAATATCCATAATTTTTTATAAGTTACCGGCACAATAAACACCTCATGTCACATTATGTGACTATTATATTACAAAGGTTGTCGTTTTGCAACAAAAAGTCGTGCATTCGCAACACTTTTCTCACCGCTTCGGCGGTGTTTTTTTATGCCCTTTTTCGGCTGCAACACGCCCGAATCTCACACAAATAAAAAATATTTTATTCCGCTTTACTTTTACAATACCCATAACAATATATAATGTAGGTTTTCGAGACTTGATACAATCAAGCCACAGTTTTCATAGTAAACAATAAGCACAAGTAGTGTGCGGCAGGTGTTATGCCAAAGGTAAACACCGCAAATTTACGCGCCCTTTCGTTCCGCCTTTGCGAGAACCAAACGGGCAAAACCAAAACTTTGTTGCCGTGAATTCACGGCAACAAAGTACCTTTCACGCCGATAAAGTCGGCAAAGTTTTGATTCGGGGGCGGCAGCGGTTCGGCTTTCTTTTTGAAAAAAGTTCCGTTCGCCGCGCCCCGGGGAAGCATCGGCTTCCCGTTGCCGCTGCCTACATTTAAGCAATACGGGAGTGGGATATGACGGTTATTCACGAGGGAATAACCGCTCATATCAATTTTGCTTTGAATATTGCAGACAAACCTTAATTATCACAAGGCCCTTAAGTCCACCTGACATGTATACACCTTCGGGGCGGGGAAAACGCTTTCTGCATCCGAATCTGTCAGTTTCTGTTTTTCTTTTCTCGCAGTTGAAAATTTCTCTGCAATATGTTACACTGTTACCAATATGAAACAGGAGTGTAAAAAATGGAAGAAAAACTCAGCAAAAAAGAAAATATTATTCAAGCCGTAAAGTTCGCTTTATTCTCGGCTTCGGCGGGGCTTATTCAAATCGGCTCATTCACCGCCCTCACCGAGCTGCCGCCAAAGCTTTTCGGCACCGAGCTTCCCTACTGGGCTTGCTACCTGCCCTCGCTCATTCTTTCGGTACTGTGGAATTTCACCTTTAACCGCAAGTTCACC
>JAZUHA010000259.1:0-1649 GCA_045641485.1 Acutalibacteraceae bacterium | reverse complement strand
AAAAACAACAACAGTATCCGAAAGTTTTTCCGCTTCCGAAACAGATTTTTCCAATCTGCCGACTTCACGCATAATCACTTTTTCATCAGCATCACAACCGTCTTCAAAAAACCAGCCCCGTGTTCCGGCAACGGCAACATTTCCGCAAAGATAGGCATTATTATGGAGAATATTTATTGACGAAAAGTCATTTTCCTCTAAGAAAGCATTCATCTTTGATAAAGTATTCCACCAATAGTCGTGATTGCCTTTTATAATAATCTTTTTTCCGTTAAGGTTTTCTATAAAACGAAAATCTTCTTTTGCTTCTTCCAACGACATAGCCCATGAAATATCGCCCGGAATAACAACCGTATCATTTTCCGTAACAACACTGTTCCAGTTTTTTAAAAGCCGTTCTTCGTAGTTATCCCAGCCCTTAAAAATATCCATAGGCTTATCGGAAGAAAAAGACAAATGCAAATCCCCGATAGCAAAAAGCGACATAATACTTTTATATTCCGAGCATATCGAATACAACAGATGCCATATCCGTTTTTTCGGAAACTTTCGTAAATCTTACTTCTTTATTTTTAAGTTTTGCAAGTTGTTCGGGTGCTTTAAGACCGCATATATTTTCAAGTGCGCTTACCGTTTCAAACTCATCACCGTAAGTTTTACCCGAATTATCAACTGCTTTTAAAACATTCTTTGAGAATTTAAACGGAGAAGCCGTGGAAGCGATAACCGCAGGAGTTTTATCTCCTGTTTTCTTTACATATTCTTCATACACATTTATTGCCACAGCCGTATGTGTATCGGAAAGATACGAATATTTATTAAATATTTCGCTTATTGTTTCTCTTGTTTTTTCATCGTCACAGCAACCGCCGTAAAAAGCACAACTAACTTTTTCTTTTACATCTTCGGTTACATTATATTTTCCGTTTTCCTTTAATTCACCGAACCATTTGCAAACAGTTTCGCTGTTTTTACCCGAAAGAAGATAAAGAAGTCTTTCGAGATTACTTGAAATAAGAATATCCATTGACGGCGAAGAAGTTGTATAAAAATCTCTGTTTCTGTCATAACAACCCGTCTCGATAAAATCGGTAAGAACACGGTTGGCGTTTGAAGCGCATATTAGTTTATTTACGGGAAGCCCCATTTCTTTTGCAAAATATGCGGCAAGAATATTGCCGAAGTTACCCGTGGGTACGACAATATTTATTTTTTCACCGAATGCGACGGAGCCGTTATTGACCATATCGCAGTAAGCGGAAAAATAATATACTATCTGCGGTGCAAGTCTGCCCCAGTTAATAGAGTTTGCAGAAGAAAATACAAGGTTGTTTTCCCTGAATTTTTCCTGAATTTCTTTATTTGTAAATATTGACTTTACGCCCGTTTGTGCATCGTCAAAATTACCTTTGATAGCACAAACGCCGACATTTTTACCCTCTTGTGTCGTCATCTGCAGTTTCTGCATGGGGCTTACACCGTCAACGGGATAAAAAACAAGTATTCTTGTACCATCAACATCTTTAAATCCCTCAAGAGCGGCTTTACCCGTATCGCCCGAAGTGGCAACAAGAATTACAATTTCTTTATTATCAAGATTTTTCTTTGCGGAAACCGTAAGAAGATACGGCAACATTTGTAAAGCCATA